>NZ_PPXX01000048.1 GCF_021655075.1 Clostridium sp. Cult2 | reverse complement strand
TGGCGATGGCTACCATTAATCCATATATTTAAAATTTTCTAGGTCCTTTTTAGCTTAATTTTTTTATTTTATTTTTTCATAGGTTACTTTACACTATCACCTTATTATCTTAAAAGGTTAGCTGCAATAACCATTTGCTGTACTTGAGAAGTACCTTCATATATCTCGGTAATCTTTGCATCTCTCATCATTCTTTCCACAGGGTAATCCCTGGTGTATCCGTATCCACCATGTAATTGGACACATTTAGTAGTTACATTCATAGCTGTATTAGCTGCAAACAACTTAGCCATTGCTGCTTCCTTATTATATGGAAGTCCCTTTGCTTTATTGTAAGCTGCCTTATATACCAATAGCTTTGCTCCTTCTATTTCAGTAGCCATATCTGCAATCATCCATTGTAAACCTTGAAATTTAGCCAAAGGTCTACCAAATTGTTGCCTTTCCTTTATATATTTAATAGTCTCTTCCAAGGCACCTTCTGCAATGCCTAAAGCTTGAGCTGCTATACCTATTCTTCCACCATCTAAAGTTGACATGGCAATTTTAAATCCTTTGCCTTCTTGTCCTAGGAGGTTTTCTTTTGGAATAATACAGTCTCTAAATATTAATTCTGCGGTAGATGATCCTCTAATTCCCATCTTATCTTCAATCTTTCCTATGCTAAATCCAGGAGCATCCTTATCCACTATAAAAGCAGATATACCTCTAGTACCTTTAGATTTATCTGTCATGGCAAATATTATGTAAACATCTGCTTCTCCACCGTTTGTTATAAATAATTTGGTTCCATTTAATATATAATTGTCCCCATCTAACACTGCTATAGTTTGTTGTCCTGATGCATCAGTTCCTGCATTTGGCTCTGTTAATCCAAAAGCTCCAAGTTTTTCCCCTTTTGCCAAAGATACTAGATATTTCTTTTTTTGTTCTTCAGTACCATATTTAAAAATAGGCCAACATCCTAAAGAAGTATGGGCAGAAAGTATAACACCTGTAGTGCCACAAACTTTTGATAATTCTTCTACAGCTATAGCATAGGCTATTTCATCCCCGCCAGCTCCACCGTATTCTACAGGAAAAGGTATCCCTAATATATGATATTTAGCCATTTTATCTACTGTTTCTCTTGGGAACCTGCTAGATTCATCGATTTCTGCTGCAATAGGTTTCACTTCGCATTCAGCAAATTCTTTCATAGTATTTCTTATCATTTCCTGCTCTTTTGATAATTTGAAATCCATATTTTTCCCTCCCTGATTTTAAACTAATCCTCCACATAGTTAATTATAAACCATTTTACTGATTATTTCCATAAATTTTGTTAAATTTTTGTCTTTCTTTCCTATAGGATAAATTCGTGTTATTTATCCATGATAATTACAAATGCCTATAGCTTCAGGTTTCCCTGAAGCTATAGGCATTTGCATACAACTTTTTTATAAGAATCTTATTTGCTTATCTATTAAATAATAGGTTTTTTGTGATTTGTTTCACGATGTTTCTATTGTTACTCCCTTACATAGTCAGATTTATTATTTAAGAAATAAGATAATGTAAATAAAGATTCATTTAGATGAACATTTTCTACTATCATTTCATCATCTACCCTCAAATCTGCTGGTGCAAAATTCCAGATACCTTTGATTCCGCTTTTCGTATAAATATCGGCAATATCTTGGGCACTTTCCTTAGGAGTAGTTATTATCCCTATTTCTACATTATTTTCTTTAATAAATTTTTCTAACTCATCTACGTCTTTTATTTCTATATCTCTAATTTTTAATCCTATAAGTTTTGGGTTTTTGTCAAATAATGCTAAAACTTTAAAACCTGCATCTTGAAATCCTTTATAATTTGCAACTGCTTGACCTAAATTACCAGCCCCTGCGATTACTGTGTTATAGACTCTATCTAGACCTAAAATTTTACCTAGTTGCCCCTGTAGTTCCTCAACATTATAACCATATCCCTGTTGCCCAAATCCACCAAAATTGTTTAAATCTTGTCTAATTTGGGAAGCAGTGAAACCAGTCATCTTACTCAATTCTTGGGAAGAAATCCTATTAATTCCTTTTCTAAGTAAATCTCCTAAATACCTATAATATTTAGGTAGCCTTCTAATCACAGTTATCGACACCCTATTTTCTCTGTCCATTTTCACACCCCTATCTATTACTAATTAAAGTTTAATCGATATTATTATAACATTTTGCCATTGATAGGTCAATTATAGCTGATTTTCCTCTACTTATTCCTATGTATATTATAAAATTAATTACTAATAATATTATTATAATAACCAAAAAGGAGGATTTCATGGCAAGTAAAGAACAATTGAGGAAAATAGCTATATATTGTGATTCTTATAGCCCGAGGAAAGATGATTCTTTAAATATGACTTCCCAAGTATATGAAGAGAAATTTGAAAGTTGTGAGAATTGCTCTCATTTTACTAAAGAAGGTAAATGTGATGTAGATTTAATTGATAAAGTTCTTACAAGTTTATCTATGGAACAAGATTTAAAATCATAATAAAGCCCTATACTTTAAAAGGGCTATTTTTTTTGGTAAAATATAAGATATAGTATGTAATAGATAGGAGATTGGAATATGATAGTTCTTTCATGTAATAATATATCAAAGACTTATGTGGTTGATAAAATTTTGGATAATATTAGTTTCACAATAGAAGATGGAGATAAAATTGGTCTTATAGGACTTAATGGTTCTGGTAAAACTACTCTTTTTAATATATTGGTTGGGGAGATTTCCAAGGATGAAGGGGATATTTATGTCCAGAAGGATTTAAATATTGGATACTTAAGGCAGCATACGGATATTAATAGTGACAAAACCGTTTTTAGAGAATGTCTTCAGGTATTTCAACCGTTAATTGATATGGAGAAAAATTTAAGAGAGTTAGAACATCAAATAAGCCTTGAAAGCGATAAAGGTAAATCGGAAAATTTGAACAAAATAATGATTAAATATTCATATCTGTTGGAAGAATTTAATAATCAAAATGGCTATGGTTATAAATCTGAGATTAAAGGAGTTTTAAAGGGTCTTGGGTTTAATGAAGAAGATTTTGATAAGGAAATAAATGTTTTAAGTGGTGGCCAAAAAGCAAGGCTTTCTCTAGCTAAGCTATTACTGGAAAAACCTGATTTGTTATTATTAGACGAGCCTACTAACCATTTAGACCTAGAAGCTATTAATTGGTTAGAGTCCTACCTTCTAGAATATAAAGGGGCTGCTCTGATAATATCTCATGACAGATACTTTTTAGATAATGTAGTGAGTCGAATATTCTATCTGGAAAATTTAAAGTTAAAATCATATAATACCAATTATTCTAAATTTATGGAAGAAAGAAAAAAAGAATTGGAACTATTAAAAAAAGATTATGAAAATCAGCAAAAAGAAATTAAAAGGCAGGAAGAAATTATTAGGAGATTTTTTAATTATGGAGGCCAAAGATATATAAGACAAGCCCAGAGTAGACAAAAATTATTGGATAAAATGAAAACTATAGATAGACCTGTGGGTACTAAAAAAGTAAAAATATCCTTTGAACCCAAGATTAAAAGTGGCAAGGAAGTTTTAAAAGTTGGAAATGTAAATAAATCCTTTGGGGAGTTTAAATTACTGGAAGATATTAATTTTGCCATTTATAGAGGAGAAAAAGTAGGATTAATAGGGCCTAATGGAATAGGAAAAACCACCTTGTTTAAAATGATACTAGGCCATATTCCTTATGAATCAGGTAGTATTACTCTAGGCCATCATGTTCATGCCGGTTATTTTGACCAGGAACAGTCTAAATTGAATTTGGACAAGACGGTAATAGATGAAATATGGGATGAAAATCCCAAGTTTAATCATTATCAGATACGGTCCATCCTCAGTCGTTTCCTATTCATTGGGGATGATATATTTAAAGAAATATCTGAATTAAGTGGAGGAGAAAGAGGAAGGTTAGCTCTTTTAAAGATGATGCTTTCCAATGCCAATTTTCTTCTAATGGATGAACCAACTAATCATTTGGACATTGATTCAAAGGAAGTGTTAGAAGATGCAATTAATAATTATGAAGGAACTCTATTAGTTATATCTCATGATAGATATTTTTTAAATAGAGTTACAGATAAAATATTGGAATTAACAAAAGAAGGAATTTCAGAATATCTGGGTAATTATGATTATTATTTAGAGAAAAAAAATGAAATAATAATAGAAGAAGATGAAGACTTTAGGACAAAAACCCAAATTAAACTAGAAAGAAAAAAAGAAAGAGAAAAAATTGAAATAGAGAAAAAAAGAAAGAAAGAAATACTAAAATTAGAAAAAACAATTGAAAAAAAAGAAAAGAAAATTGAAGAATTGGATAATATGCTATGTAAACCTGAATTATATGAGGAGCCAGATAAAATTATCCAATTGACTAAGGAGAGGGAAAATATTCAATTGGATTTAGAAACTCTTTATGAAAAATGGATAATAATGACAGAAAATTAGTTTTCCCATTTTATCTCCATCTTATACACATAATCCACAAAACTATCCACATATCCTTGTCCATTTCTTAGCAGTTGTACAAGCCTTTCCACATTATCCACAAATGTTTATTGTAAACCTATTGGCTTTTGTGAAGATAATGTGGAAATTTTGTTGACAATTATCCTTTTAACTCTAAATTTGGCACTACGTTTAGATGTAAATCAGAAACCTGTCCCTTTATATAATTAAAATAAGCAGCAGAACCTATCATGGCTGCGTTATCCGTACATAGTATTCTTGAAGGATAAAATATTTCTATATTTTCCTCCCCTCCCCTTTTTTTCATTAAATTTCTCAATCCTTCATTGGCTGCCACTCCACCAGCCATAACTATTTTTTTAGATTTCTTTTCCTTAGCAAGTTTAATGGTTTTTTCCACAAGAACCTCTATTACCGCTTGTTGAAAACTAGCAGCTACATCCTTTACCACTATTTCTTCCCCTTTTTGCTTAGTTTGATTAAGATAGTTCAACACAGCAGTTTTAAGGCCACTAAAACTAAAATCATAACTATTGTGTTCTAAATATACTCTTGGAAAATCTATAGCCTTGGGATCTCCTTCTTTGGATAGTTTATCTATTAATGGTCCACCAGGATAGGATAGCCCTAATGCTCTAGCTACTTTATCAAAGGCTTCTCCTGCAGCATCATCTCTTGTCCTACCTACTAACTCATATTGAGTGTAATCTTTTGCTTGAACTAAGTAAGTATGTCCTCCTGATACTATCAAACAAGTGAAAGGAGGTTCTAAATCCTTATGGTCGATATAGTTAGCACATATATGGCCTTCTATATGGTTTACTCCAATTAAGGGTTTATTTAGAGCATATGCTATAGCTTTAGCACTAGATATACCTACAAGTAATGCACCAACCAACCCTGGTCCTTGAGTAACTCCTATTAAATCTATATCATCAAAGGTAATACCACCATCATCTAAAGCTTCTTGGATTATTATATTTATATTTTCAATATGTTTCCTTGAAGCAACCTCAGGAACTACTCCTCCAAATTTTCTGTGAATTTCTATTTGAGAGGAGATTATATTGGATAAAACTTCTCTACCATTTTTTATTACAGCACAGGAAGTTTCATCACAAGAAGTCTCAATAGCTAATGTTATAATATCTTTATTCATTTCTTCACCTCATTAAAATTGGATACTCTTCCACATTATTATTGCATCTTCATTATTATCTTGATAATACTTTGGTCTAATTCCATGTTCCTCAAATCCATATTTTTTATAAAGGGATTTAGCTATTTCGTTAGATTTTCTAACTTCTAAAGTCATAGCCCTTATATTTCTATCTATACATAATTGAATTAGCCCTTCTAAGAGTCTATTACCTACACCTAACCCTCTATATTTTTCATCTACTGCAATATTAGTAATATGCCCCTCATCTAGTATTAGCCATATACCCCCGTATCCTGCCACATTTCCGTCTACTATTGCTACTATATATTTAGCCAATAGATTTTTTGTTAATTCTAATAAAAAGGCCTCCCTTGACCATGGAGGGATAAATGCTTCTCTCTCAATTTCCATTACTCGGTCTAAATCTTCCTCTCTCATTTCACGAATGAATATGTCCATAATTAGCTTTCCCTCTTTCTTAACTCTCGTTGCGCCTGAGATTCTCTTAGATATTCAGGAACAATATTATAATAATCATAATGATTATGTTCATTAACCTTCAACAATGCGAGTTCAGCAATACTTGAGGCTCTACAGCCATTTAAATTTATGGGAGATAGATTTGCTTTGTCTTTTAATCTACTATTTATCTTTTCTTGGTGAATAAAGGCTCCATTTCCATTTATCATTATATTGCTAAAATCTTTATTAAGCATCTCTAATAATTCATCCATCTCCATTATAGAAGGTTTTAATATATTTATAAGCCTGCCCTTTTCCCATTTATATATACCTGTATAAACCCTATTTCTTCTAGCATCTATCATAGGTACTATTGGACCTTCATGGACTAGATTAAAGGCCAATCCTTCTAAAGTAGAAATTCCTATAATAGGCTTATCAAATACATGAGCAAAGGATTTCATTGTAGCAATTCCAATTCTAAGACCTGTAAAAGAGCCAGGCCCTAGCCCTACTCCAAATAAATCTATATCTGATACATGCAAATTCAGATTATCCAATACTTCCTTTATCATAGGCACTAGATTTTCAGAATGGGTCATCTCTTGGTTTAAAGAATATTCACCTAACAATCTTTGATTATCTAGAACAGCACAAGTTGCCATCATGGTGGATGTATCTACCCCTAATACTTTCAATTTATATTCAACTCCTTAACTATTTTTTCATATCTTTCCCCTTGACCAGATATAGTTATGATTCTTTCATCTAATTTTTTACCCTTTTCTATATTAATATCTATCCTATTCCTTGGCAAAATATCCTCAATTTTATCGCCCCATTCTACTATGGTAACACCATTGGAGTAAAAATAGTCTTCATAACCTAAATCCAATAAATCCTCTTCATCTTCCAATCTATATACATCAAAGTGGTACAACCAAAATCTACCCTTATACTCATTAATTAAAGTAAAGGTAGGACTAGTAATATAATCAGAAACTCCCAATCCTATACCTATAGACTTGGTTAAAGTGGTCTTTCCTGCACCCAAATCTCCTGTTAGGGAGATTAAATCTCCACCTTCTAGGAGGCTTCCCAATTTTTCTCCAAGCTTTTCCGTTTCCTTTAATCCTTCTAATACTATTTTAACCATTAAATCAACCTTCCTATTCTGTAAACTACTTATTATTATAGCATTTCACTATTCAATTCACAATTATTAAAAAAAGACCCTTCGCATTCGTTCAGGGTGACATATAAGTAAATTGAAACTATCTCTAATTTACTCTTGTCATTCTGAACGTAGCGAAGAATCTCTTCATATCAGTGGTTCTGAAGATAGGGAAGAACCTTTCCCTTCAATTATTACTTGTGAAGTATAGGTGATACTCTTTTGTATAGCAGCAAAGTAACCAAAGTTACTACTGCACCTTTAAATAGATTAAATGGTACTACTGCATATAAAATCAAGGTTTTAAAATCTACTACATATTTATTTACTGCAGAACCCATAGCAACGATCTTATCTATGGGTAGTCCAAAAAGCTTTGCATAAAAAGGAATCATAAAGTAATAATTAATAAGTGATATGGATATTGTCATCACTAGGACACCTGTAACCATTCCAATTATTGCATTCTTAAATGTTTTCTCCCTATAATAGAATAACCCAGCTGTATAAACAAATATACTACCTACAAGGAAATTTGCGAATTCTCCTACTCCACCAGTACCTGAACCTTCTAGTAACAGATTTAGTAGATTCTTAACCAGTTGGACTAATACTCCCGCCATTGGTCCTAAAGCAAAAGAACCTATTAGAGCAGGTACATCGGAGATGTCGAATTTTAAAAATGTTGGTGTGAACCATAGTGGAAAATCTAATAACATTAATATTAGGGCGATTACGGACAAAACCGATATTTTCACCATTGTCTTAGTATTTAGATTTTCCTTTTTTAGTGTATACATAAAATTCCCTCCATATATTTATTTCTTCAGGGAGGTCAATAAAATAAGCCCCGAAATAAACTTCGGGGCGTAGGTAACAGACTTAACAGATTAAACCTTAAGTATAATCTATAATCTTCTTCCATCCAGACTTTAACTGTCGGCCTTGGAATTACACCAAGTCAGCTAATTGCTTAGCTCGCGGGCTTTACCGCCGGTGAGGAATTACACCTCGCCCTGAAGATATTTATTTAACTACATAAAGTATAGTATAATATTTATCAATTGTCAATAGTTTTAAATGGGACAGCGAGAACCGTCCCTGCTGCCCCAAGACAAGAGAACCGTCCCTCTGTCTTATTTAAAGTCCCTTTACCATGTGTATTGCTTCTTCTGTATAACTGGTTCGAACTTTCATATATCCATTAAACATGTTATTTATCTCATCATCTCCCGTATCTACCATCAAAGGTCTTCCATTTAAGGACATAAGCTTTTGTTTAGATGCTATTATAATTATATTTTCCTTTCCTACCTTTTTAATTACATCTCCACTAATCTGCTGGTTGCCTCTTCCAAATATATAGCCTTGTCCACCGATTACCGTAACTATTATCTTGGCTTTATTTCCTTCTATATATCTTAATATATCCTTTTCATTAACATCAGAGGCTACTAATTTCTTATTTTTTACTATATCTATACCTAACAAGGTATTAGGTAGTTCCAATTTTTCCATAATGGGTCTAGTGGAAGTACCTGAACCTATTATATATAATACATCCTCTTCCATCTGTTCAATAATCTTATCCGATATTCCATCTAAAGCTGCCTCTTCCCCCATTATTCCACCAGATTTTTGATTTTGTACTAGTCCTGGTTCAAAGGGCACTTTCATATAACCATATAATTTTGCAGTAACTTGCCCCATCCTAAAGGCATCTTCATCAATATCCATAACTTCCATTTCTTTTATTTCTATCTCCCTACCTTGGAGATATTTTAATGCTATCTCCCCTGCAGATTTAGGATGATTGGCATAAACTCCTGAATGAATTTTTACCCCTGCAGGTATACCTATGACTGGAACCCTATCTCCTATTGCATTAAAAATATTCCTTGCAGTTCCATCTCCTCCTGCAAACAATAGAAGGTCTATCCCTTGATGTACCATCTCAGTAGCTATTATTTCTGTATCCTCTGAACTATATCTTTTCTTTACTGTACCTACTATTTTAGGATTAAAACCTAATTCTTTAGCTTCTTCTTCTCCCATACTTCCAGGACCTGTTATTAATTCAATCTGATTCTTAATATCAATTAGCATTTCTAAAGCCTTTTTAGCCTTATTAGGCGATTCAGGAAAGGCTCCTAGTTCAATAGCTTTTTCTAAAACTTCCTCCCCATCAGTACCCTTCAATCCTACTTTTCCACCCATTCCTGCAATAGGATTTACTATGAATCCAAGCTTCAAATCATCACCTCTCTACTTTTTATAAACTATTTCTCCATTGATAATAGTTATATAAGTTTTACAATCAATATCCTTAATAGGATTGCTATCGAATATAACTATGTCTGCATCCTTGCCTACTTCAATACTACCAACCCTATGATCAATCCCTGTAATCTCTGCTGCATTTATGGTTATTGCCTTTAAAGCTTCCATCTCATCTAAACCAGATTTATGAGCTAGCCCTGCACATATTGGAAGATACTGTAATGGTATAACTGGGGCATCGGTGGTTATAGCTACCTTAACTCCAGCTTCATCAAGAATTCTTGGTGTATCAAAAGTAAGGTTTTTCAATTCAAATTTAGACCTATTGGATAGAGTTGGACCAACAATAGCTCCTTTACCTTCTTCTGCCAAATAATCAGCTATCAAATGGCCTTCTGTACAATGGTCTAGTGTTATATCTAAATCAAATTCCTTTGCAATCCTTATGGCGGTAAATATATCATCAGCTCTGTGAGCATGAGCCTTAAGTGGAATTTCTTTATTTATTACCTTAGCTAAAGCTTCCATCTTCATATCGAATTCAGGCATCTTTGATGAATCTTCCTTTGCTAATTCCTTCTTTTCTAAATAATTTTTAGCTTTATACAGGCTTTCTCTAAGTATAGCTGCAGTAGCCATTCTAGTCATTGGGGATTTTTTCTGAGATTCATATACCCTTTTTGGATTTTCACCAAAGGCTATTTTCATAGCTACTGGTTCTTTAACAATCATATCATCTACTCTTTTACCATAGGTCTTTAATGCCACAAACATTCCACCTATAACATTGGCAGAACCTGGACCTGTTACTGCAGTAGTAACTCCTCCCATATAGGCGTCTTTAAAGGATATATCCATAGGATTAATTCCGTCTATAGCCCTTAAATGAGGTGTTACCGGATCTACCATTTCATTTCCGTCACTACCTTCAAATCCTATTCCTTCTTCCCACATACCTAGATGGCAGTGAGCATCAATAAATCCTGGAACTACCATCCTTCCTTCTGCATCAATTACTTGAGCATCTAATGGAGCCACTAAATCCTTTCCAACTTCTACAATCTTATTGCCTTTGATAAGAATAGCACCATTTTCTATTATTCCACCAGCCATAGTAAATATTTTTCCATTTTTAATAAATATCATTGAACTTCCCCCCTAATTATTTCGTTACACTAATTAATATTATAACCATTATTTTAAACACGGGCAATATCATCTTTAATACTCATTGAAGAAAAATAGATGGTGAACTTAGTCCCCTCACCTAATTTGCTTTCCACATATACCTTTCCATTATGCTTATGAAATATTTTCTTTGCAATACTTAGTCCTAGGCCCGTACCTTTTGAGCCTTTAGTAGTAAAATAGGAATCGAATATTTTGTTTTTAGTACCTTCATCCATACCCTTTCCCGTATCTGATATTTCCAATACAGCATGTTCTTCATCATCATAGGTCTTTACAGTCAATACACCGTTATTATCCATGGCGTCTATTCCATTTAATATTATATTTATTACGGAATGTCTAATATCGTATTCATTTGCATATATATGGCTTTTGGAGTTTAAATCTACCACTAATTTCATACTATTATTATCACTACCAAATCGCTTGAATTTGTGTTTTATCATCTCTATAGAATTATTTATTATATAGTCAAACTCATATATTTCTTTTAAAGATTCATAAATTCCCTTTGTATGATTCTTTATTTTATCCGTAATACTTTTTCCATCTAAGGCAGTCTTAGCAATTATTTCAAGGTATTCTTTGATTTCTCCGGGATCTTGTAGATATAGGGAAAGTTGTGCATAGCCTAATATGGTAACCAATAGATTGTTTATATCGTGGACAGTGCTTTCCATTAACTCACCTAAAGTCTCTAAGTACTCGTTTCTTATCATTGCTTTTTTATATCTTTCATCAACAGCATGATATTTAGCTAGTAAAGCTAAGGATTCATGTGCCAATTGGGTAGAAGTATAATAATCAAAATCGTTAACTCTATCCACCAAAATAAAATCATGGTTGTCTAACATATAATTAATAAAATTTCTATTAAACTCTTCTATAATATACTTTAGAATAAATCCAGTTTTCCCCATTGCATTCATGCTTTTAAATGTCCTATAAATATACTCTACCTTATCATTTTCCATTGAATTCCAAAAATAATCTAAGGTTATATAAACTTGATTTTTGTTAGACCCTTTATTATCCAATAAGGTTAACCCCATCTCAATTGCCCCTAGAAACCTTTCTAAATCAATATTATCTTCTAATAAAAAGTTATCCCTATTAATGAACATAAGTTTACCTGTTTTAATTAAAAGGTTTAAATCTAGCTCCCAGATATTCCCCAAATAATTAATACATTGCTCTTCATTATCTCTTGAACATATATATACCATACCCCCACCATTGTTAAAATAGCTTTCTATATGTTTTTTAAAAGGCTTCCTTTCTTCACTACCATAATTAGAGCTCAACACACCAATAAATGCATTTTTACTATTGATTATTTTTTCAACTTCCCACATTTATATCCCCCCATAATTTAAACATCCTTAATGCTAAGGCTAATCCTTCCTCTGTCAATATCTACTTCTAGTATTCTAACCTTAACAATATCCCCTACTTTAACTACCTCCTTAGGATGCTTAATATATTTATTTGATAAATGAGATATGTGAACTAATCCGTCCTGTTTAACGCCTATGTCTACAAAGGCACCGAAATCCACTACATTACGCACAGTACCTGTTAACACCATATCCTCTTTTAAATCTTCCATCTTTAATACATCTGTTCTAAAAATAGGTTTTGGCATCTCATCTCTTGGGTCCCTTCCTGGTTTTTCAAGCTCTGTAATTATATCTTTCAAGGTCAAAATACCTACACCAAGTTCTTTTGAAATGGATTCTATATTGTTTTCATCTATGTTTTTGCCTATTAACTTTTCAGCAATAGGATAGGACTCTGGATGTACTGCTGTATTATCCAATGGATTGTCTCCCTCTGGAATCCTTAAGAATCCTGCACATTGGGTAAATGTCTTAGGCCCTAACCCTTTTACCTTTAATAACTCTTCTCTATTACTAAATTTACCCTTTTCTTCCCTATATTCAATAAGATTTAAAGCAACCCTTGATGAAATACCAGATACATATTTTAGTAAAGATGGGCTAGCAGTATTTAAATCCACTCCAACTGTGTTAACACAATCTTCTACTACTCCTTCTAAAGCTTCATTTAATTTCACTTGATTTAAATCATGTTGATATTGGCCTACACCTATATGTTTTGGCTCTATTTTTACCAGTTCTGCCAAAGGATCCTGTAACCTTCTTCCTATGGATATAGCCCCTCTAATAGATACATCTAAATCTGGAAACTCTTCCTGGCCTATTTCCGAAGCTGAATATACAGAAGCTCCTGCTTCATTTACTATAATATAGGATACTTTTTTATCGATTTCTTGAACCATTTCCGCTATTATCATTTCAGTTTCTCTAGAAGCAGTTCCATTTCCTATAGCGATTATCTCTACACCATATCTATCAATAAGGTCTTTTAACTCCTTCTTTGCCTTATCCACTTGATTTTGTGGTTCTGTTGGAAATACGGTTGTAAAAGTCAATAACTTCCCAGTGTCATCTATTACTGCTACTTTGCAACCCGTCCTGAAAGCAGGGTCTATTCCCATAACGACTTTTCCCTTAATAGGAGGCTGCATTAACAACGGCTTCAAGTTGAGAGCAAATACCTTTATAGCTTCTAATTCTGCCCTTTCTGATAGACTGCTCCTTATTTCCCTTTCTATGGAAGGGAATATTAGCCTTTTATAGCTATCTTCAATGCTCGTTTCTAAATATTCCTTCGTTTCTGTTGAGTTCTCAATAATTACATTGGATTTTATCTTTGAAAGTATTTCTTCATCCGGGAACAATAAATTGACTTTAAGAGCTTTTTCCTTCTCTCCTCTATTTATTGCAAGAATTCTGTGATTAGGTATGGTTTTGATAGGTTCTTTATAATCATAATACATTTCATATACGGATTGTTTCTCTTTTTCTACACCTTCAGTTTGGATTATGCCCCTCTGAATGGCTATCTTCCTTATCATATCCCTATATTCTGCATTATCGGAAATTACCTCTGCAATTATATCCATTGCTCCAGTTAATGCCTCTTTCTCAGTATTCACTCCCTTCTCTTCATCAATATAGGATTTGACTATCTCATTTAACTGTTCAACTTCTTGGGATAATAGGATATTAGCTAAGCCTTCTAATCCCTTTTCCTTAGCAATAGTTGCTCTAGTCCTTCTTTTTGGTCTATAAGGCCTATAAAGGTCTTCTACTCTTTGAAGGGTTTCAGATTTTAAAATATCCTTCTTTAAATCCTCAGTTAATTTCCCCTGACTTTCAATAAGCCTTATTACCTCTTCTTGTCTTTCCTTTAAGTTTCTTAGATAATTTAATCGTTCCGATAATTCCCTTAAAACCGTATCCTTTAAATCGCCTGTCTGTTCTTTTCGATATCTAGCGATGAAGGGGATGGTATTACCTTCATCTATTAGATTAATAGTATTTGAAACTTGGAAAGGTTTAAGATTAAATTCTTCTACTAATCTTTTATTTATATCCATCTTAGTCTCCTTTCAATTAATTATAGTTTATTATAAAAACAACTAATAATCTTAGTAGATTTTCTACAAAAATATATAATTCTAAATCCTTTAAAAAAGCCTTCTCTATTAGAAGGCCTTTTGTTTTAGATATTCATTTATAAACAAATCTATATCTCCATCCATAACCCTATTGACATCTCCTATCTCCGCCTCTGTTCTATGGTCTTTTACCAGACTATAGGGGTGGAATATATAGGAACGAATTTGAGACCCCCAAGCTATTTGTGTGTACTTCCCTTGCAAATCTTCTATTCTCTCTTTTTGTTCTTCTTCTTTTAATTGTACAAGTTTAGCCTTTAACATATTCATAGCTGTTAATCTATTACTATGTTGAGACCTTTCATTTTGGCACTGAACTGTAACACCAGTAGGTATATGGGTTATCCTTACAGCAGAGTCAGTAGTATTAACATGTTGACCTCCCGCTCCACTTGCTCTATAGGTGTCAATCTTTATATCTGATTCATTTATTTCTATATCTATATCATCATCTAATTCAGGATATATATCTATACTAGCAAAAGATGTATGCCTTCGATTGGAAGAATCGAAAGGTGAAATTCGTACTAATCTATGAACTCCCTTTTCAGATTTCAAATAACCATAAGCATTATAACCTTTTATAAGCATAGTAACAGATTTTATTCCACCTTCTGTATCCGATAGTAAATCTAATATTTCCACTTGAAAACTCTTTTGTTCAGCCCATCTTTTATACATCCTTAGAAGCATTTCAGCCCAGTCTTGAGCCTCCAATCCACCAGCTCCTGAATGAATGGATAGAATAGCATTATTTTTGTCGTATTCTCCTTTTAACAAGGTGGAAAGCTTAAATTCTTCTGCTTTTTTTGATAGCATTTCAAAATATACTTCTATTTCCTTATATACTTGATAATCTTCTTCTTCAATGGCTAGTTCTATTAATACCTCTAAATCCTCAATTCTACCTAATAAATCTTCATATTCTTTTACTTGGCCTTTTAAATTACTTACCTTTTGCATTATTTTCTGAGCTCTATCTGAATCCTCCCAAAAATCCTCTGCAAAAGACTCCTTTTCTAGCTTTTCAATTTCTTTCTTTAAACCATCTAAGTCAAAGTGAAACACCTAATTCGTCTATCATTTGATTTATTTCTTCTACTTTATCTTTATATAAATAAATTCCTTCCATATTTGCTCCTTTCAATTTCATATTCAGGCAACCAAAGGTCACCCCTACTGTCATTCTAACCATATTATTGTCATTCTGATCGACAGCGAAAAATCTTTTTTAGACCCTTCCTAAGTTATGCTCATACTGGAATTCTCAGGGTGACATATGGCAGTCATTGGCTAAGCTCCACAACATTTCTTGTATTTTTTACCGCTACCACAAGGACATGGATCATTTCTTCCTATTTTTTTCTTTTTCACAATTGGTTGTTGAGATTTGCCACCTGTGTTTAAGGGTTCTGCTACTCTTTTTCTTTGCATTTTTTCTGGTGATTGAACATGGTACAAATACCTTACTGTATCCTCTTGGATACTATGATTCATCTCTTCAAACATTTCAAATCCTTCATTTTGATAGGCTCTAACTGGATCTTCTTGACCATAAGCCCTTAAGCCTATGCCCTGTCTTAATTGATCCATAGCATCTATGTGATCCATCCATTTACTATCAACTACCTGTAATAAAATTACCCTTTCTATTTCTCTAAATAGTTCTTCTCCTATTTCTTCTTCTTTTTCCTCATATCTTTTTTCTCCAATATTATAAAGTACATCTATTAGTTTCTCCTTGTCTAAGGATTCAATATCATCAATCTTAAGCGTACCCTTGGGTAAAAACATATTCCCTAAGTGATTTTCTAATCCATTTATATCCCACTCTTCTGGATATTTGCTCTGTCTTGTATATATTTCTACTGCCTCTTCTATTATATTTCTTACCATCCCTAGGATATGTTCTCTTAAATCTTCCCCTTCTAATACTTTCCTTCTTTCAGCATATATAACTTCCCTTTGTTTATTCATTACATCGTCATATTGTAATACATGCTTTCTAATAGCGAAGTTGTTACTTTCTACTTTTCTTTGAGCATTTTCTATGGATCTAGTAAGTAATTTATGCTCCAATGGCTCATCATCAGGCATGTTTAAACCATCTACCATATCCTTCATCCTCTCGCCGCCGAAGAGTCTCATTAAATCGTCTTCTAAGGATATATAAAATCTAGATGAACCTGGATCTCCTTGCCTTCCAGAACGACCACGAAGCTGATTATCTATCCTTCTAGATTCATGCCTTTCAGTACCAATAATATGAAGTCCACCAACCTTGATTACCTCTTTTGCTTCTTGCTCCGTATCTTGCTTAAGCTGTTCATATAGCTTTCTATATTCCTCTCTGGCCTTAACGGTCTCTTCATCGGATATATCCATAAAACTATCAACTCTAGATATTATTTCCTCTGAGTGCCCTCTTTTTTTCAATTCTAATTTTGCCAAATACTCAGGATTTCCACCAAGTACAATATCCGTACCCCTTCCTGCCATATTAGTTGCTATGGTTATAGCTCCAAACCTTCCTGCTTGGGCTACTATTTCCGCTTCCCTTTCATGGTGTTTGGCATTTAATACTTCATGAGGTATACCTTCCTTTTTAAGCATTTTACTGAGGATTTCAGATTTTTCAATGGATATTGTACCTACTAAAACTGGTTGGCCTACGCTATGTTTTTCCTTAATCTCTTTTACTATAGCATTAAATTTTGCCCCTTCATTTTTATATACAATATCAGGAAAATCCTCTCTTATAACTGGTTCATTGGTTGGAATCTCAACTACATCCATTCCATATATTTCCCTAAATTCTTCTTCTTCAGTTTTAGCGGTTCCAGTCATACCAGCTAATTTTTCATACATTCTAAAATAGTTTTGGAACGTAATAGTAGCTAAGGTTTTTGATTCGGATTTTACATGTAATTTTTCCTTAGCTTCTATGGCTTGGTGTAAACCTTCGCTGTACCTTCTACCATACATAAGCCTTCCAGTAAATTCATCTACTATTATTACCTCTCCATCCTTCACCACATAATCTATATCCCTTTTCATTATATTATTGGCTTTTAGTGCTTGATTTATATGGTGAGCTATTTCCATATTACTTGGGTCTGCTAGGTTTTCTAAACCAAAATAGCTTTCTGCTTTTGAAGTTCCCTTTTCAGTCAAATTACAAGTTCTAGCCTTTTCATCTATTAAAAAGTCTACTACTTCTTCTTTTATCTCCCTATCGAAAGGATCCCTTTTATCCTCTTTAGGATCCAATATCCTGCCAGTCAAAGTCCTTACAAAGGAGTCAGCAGCTTCATATAGTTTAGTGGATTCTTCTCCCTGACCAGATATTATTAAGGGAGTTCTAGCCTCATCAATTAATATACTATCCACTTCGTCCACTATAGAATAGTATAATTTTCTTTGAACCATTTCCTCTTTATAGATGACCATATTATCCCTTAAATAATCAAATCCAAATTCATTATTGGTTCCATAGGTAATATCACAGTTATAAGCAGCTTTCCTCTCTGCATTACTCATACCATGGACAATACAACCTACAGTTAGGCCAAGAAATTCATATACCTTTCCCATCCATTGTCTATCCCTTTTTGCTAGGTAGTCGTTGACAGTTACTATATGAACCCCTTTACCAGTCAATCCATTTAAATAAGCTGGCAAAGTAGCAACTAAAGTTTTCCCTTCTCCAGTCTTCATCTCTGCAATTCTACCTTGATGAAGAATAATTCCCCCCATCAATTGAACTCTAAAATGTTTCATTCCTAATACTCGATAAGAGGCTTCTCTAACTACCCCATAAGCTTCTGGTAATATATCATCTAAAGATTCTCCATTGTTTAACCTGTTTTTAAATTCTATAGTCTTATTTTGAAGTTCTTCATCAGATAATTTTTGCATATCCTCATCTAAGGCTTCAATTTTATCTACTAAAGGTTCTATTCGCTTCAATTCCCTTTCGCTATAAGAACCAAATATTTTATTTAAAAAGCTTTTCATCCTTTTACCGCCTTTCAATATTGACTAATATCCACTATTACATTTTATCATTTATTAATATTTCAAACAAGATATAATAATTCAGCATAGATACACCTATAGTCTATATCCACCCATAAAAGAATCTTCACCAAGCATTATTTCTTGGATTAAGGCAAATATTCCAAAGCTAATAATCAAATCCCCTAAACTCATTGTTCTAGGAATTGGATAGGGTTCTGAAAATAGAATTGTATCCCCTAATACTGGAAATTTAATATCTTCTACCATAGGATTGTTTATTAAGTTTGGCCTTTCCCAGTTATTAGATATTAATACAATAAAATTTAACACATATCCGAATAATATTGCCCAGAAAGACCTAAGTTTAATGTTTGTAAGAACTCCTATTAAAATTAATATATAAGAAATTATCTGTAATTGTTTATTGTATACCAATAATTTATTTAAGCCGTCTATTTCTTCTACTTTAGATAAAAAAACAAATATGTATTGAATTAAAATTCCCAAAATAAAAACCCAGATGGTCTTATGATTTATAGATTTAAATCTTTTTAACTTACCACCTCTAATTAATCCAATGATTATAGAAATAAGTATAGCTTCTACAAACATGTTATCATCTCCCTTTTGCCTATTAAGGTAAAATAAAATTGCAGGATATACTATCCTGCAATTATAAATCTATCTTAATTATACTATTAAAACTCTGGTTCAATCAACCCATAGTTGCCATCTTTTCTTTTGTATAAAACATTTAAATCATCAGAATCCGCATTCATGAATACGAAGAAATTATGTCTTAATAGCTCCATCTGTAAAATAGCTTCTTCTACATTCATAGGCTTCATATCAAATCTCTTTGTCCTAACAACCCTTGGTTTATCTTCTTCTTCATCATTTAGAGGCATAATATTTTCAAATCTAATGGTCTCACCATTATTATACCTTCTTTGAAGTTTTGTTTTATGCTTCCTAATTTGACGCTCTAATACATCTACAGCTTTATCAATAGAAGCATACATATCATCACTTGATTCTTCAGCCCTAAGTATGGTTCCAGGTAGGTTTATGGTAACTTCAATAATCTTTCTATTCCTTTCTACACTGTAAGTTACATTCCCTTCTGCATTCTTTTGAAAATACTTGTCTAATTTCCCTAATTTCTTCTCAGTTACATCTTTTAAAGCTTCTGTGACCTCCATGTTTTTTCCAACAAAATTTAGTTTCATAAACCCCAGCTCCTTTCATATAAGCAAAAACTTATATCCTTTATTATTATAATATACCCATAAAAGGTGAGTATGTAAACATAAAAAATGTTTTTCTATTATAAAAGTTTATTCATCAATTTTGAATAATTATTTATCAAATAATTAACAATTTGTTGTTGATGGTTTGTGGATAAGTTCATGGGCTATTTGTGGATAATGTGGATTCTTTTGTGGGTAACTGTTTATAGCAAGATTATTTTGTGGATTGTTATCTTGATAAAATCTGCATAAGTTTTTTATTCTATTTTTTTCTACTTTTTTCCTTGTTTTTAGCAAATTTTTTACCTAATATTTATTATTTCTCTTGTAGTATTAAATTTCTTATCCACAAGATGATGTATTGTGTACAATTTACAATTCATATTCACCCTTAACAATTATTTGTGAATAAAATTTCCTTGAAATTAACATTTGCCAAAAACACAAAAAGAAATAGGCAATACTATATCCTATTTCTTTTCATCTATTAATATACTTTCCGTTGTAGATGCATTATACCCTTTATATGCTTTTTTCCCTTCTTTTAATTTTCTTAGTTCTAATTTAGTTTGTTCTAGTCTTTCTTTCATAGCTTGAGTATTTTTCTCATCCAACAATGAAATGGTCATAAGAGTTGAAGATACTTCCTTAACCACCTCTTTTAATTCTCCTAGATTAGGATATTCCTCTAAATTTAATTCATCTATACTATCAATTGAATTCTCTTTTTTAATCTGAGAAAATATGGTTATAAAGGATAAATCTAATTTATCGATTTTTTTCATAAGTCTATCCTTATTGTCCATAATATTGGTTAAACTATCCATATCTTCTTTTTCTATTTTATCCATCTGTTTCTTTGAAATATTGTACATACTATTTAATAATCGATTTTTCTCTTTAGTTATGGATATGAGTTCAGCAATCCTTTCTGTTGACATAAACTACACCTGCCTATTTTTATATACCTTCTTTTTAACCACTTTCATTACTTCTTTCCATGTATCTCTCATGTCAGTTATTATTTCCAATGCTTCATCTATAGGTTTAATGTCTTTACTAATATTTGCATCTATCAATTTATTTATAATAAAATCATATAGTTTTCTTAAATTTGATGATATTTCATATTCCATATTTAATGATGAATTTAATTCTATTATTATATCCTGTGCTCTAATTAACGCCTGGTGGGCTTTCTCTATCTGATTATTTTCTATATTGTATTTAGCAATGTTCATAAATTTAATACCTCCATCATATAACATGAGGGTTAACTCTTCAGGAGTAGCTGTATATACCGTGTTTTGTTTATATTGATTTAAGGCGTTATATGTCATCTTCCCCATCCTTTCATTGTCCCATAAACTGCTGCATTAGCCACATACTCTGCTGATTCATTCTACTTATGGCCTTTTCCATAGCAGTAAACTTTGCATAATAGTTATTCTCTTTTCTAAATAACATTTCATTTAAATCATCTATTTTTCTACTATATTGTAACACGTCTTTATCTAATAAACTAATACTACTATGATTTGTAACAAACTCCAGTAGAATATTGGATTTGACACCCCTATATAAATCTGCATTATCCCCTGCACCAGATTTTTTGATTATCTCTTCCATACCCATCATTAGGTTATCGTATACTCTTGTGATTATACCTCCTATTTCACCTTGCTGAATTACTTCTCCATTCTCATCCTTTTTTTCAGGTACACTTTCTTTGAATAGGAACTCCATTACTCCCTCTGGGTCTTTAGCTATAGCTTCTTTTAATTTTTCCTCATTTATTACCAATTTCCCGCCAGCACTGCCTCTAGAATATTGTTCTGTGCTAATACCTATTTCAGTAATGAGCTTAAAGGGCCCACTGAATTCATCAGAGCTTTCATATAAAGACTGCCTAATATTGAGCATAGTCCTCCCTATTATATCATCATTTCTAAGTAATCCTGATTTAGCCTTTTCTTCCCAAAGTTCTATATCTTCCTTTTCCATTGCTTTCTTTTGTTCTGATGTTAGGGGTTTATAATCTCTATATACCTTTTCACCTAATAGTTTATTGGCCTTGACCACCAATTCATTGTAGTCATTAATGAATTGTTCTAATTTTTCATAAACCCCATCTACATCTGTAGCTACATTTATGGTAAATTCACCTATACTAGCCAATTCCATAGTTATTCCGTTTATGGTAATATGGTTGGATTCATATTCTATGCCAGTGGCTCCGTTAAAGTCGATTTTAGCATTCACACCTTCCTTACTATAGTTTAAATTCTGCTCATCTTTATTAATGTTTAGCTTCAACTTATTAACAAAATCTTCTCCATTCCCATCAGCTTTTATTTCTATCTTAGCACCTTCACCTGTCCCTGTGGTCTGCAAGAAAAATCTATCAATGCTGGCATCATAGGAAGCTCTAACTCCTAAACTTTCACCCTTTTCATCTTTAGCTAAATTAATAGCTTTTACTAATTCATTCATAACTATTTTTCCATCAGAATTCCTCTTGACGGTTATAGGCTCTCCATTAATATTAAATGACAGTTCTTCCCCTGGTTCTCCATCTCCAAATGCATCGTTACCACCAATTTTATCACCACTAGCCAAACTTACTCCTTCAGCTAACTGAGTTACATTCACCTTATAGGTCCCATCTATAGCCTTCCCTGTACTGGATACTGTGGCTATACTTTCATCAGATGATGTGGCTTTTTTCACCCAGTTTAGGTTTTGATAGGAATTAGGTAAAAAGGTTCCTGTTCTGGTTACCGTAGTTAGACCAAACATCTTCCTAGTATTTAAAATAAAGTTGGCAAAATCCTTGTTTATGCTATTATATATTTCTTGTCGCCATAATATGGTCTGCCTGTCCTGTTCTACCCTATCCACTTTTACTCTTTCTGCTTTCATCAAACTTTGAATCATCTCTTCAGTGTCTATTCCCGAAGCCAATCCCGTTATCCTTAAATTATTATACATAGTATCACCGCCTATATCCTCTCATCTACTATTATGCCAGATATCTCCCATATGGCTGCTACCAAATCCAATATTTTCTCAGGAGGTATTTCCCTAATGATTTCATCTGTTGTTACATCTATAATCTTTACCATTATCTGTTTAGTTTTTTCATGAATTGAAAATTCAAACCTTCTATCAAAGGCAACAAATTGTTTATTAGCTGATTCTATAGATTTTATCAATTCTTCTTCTGTATATCTATTTTCTTCCCTTTGCAGTTTAACTGGCTCAATGCCAATATCCTTTGTACCGACTCTCCTCATATTAGAACCATTTCTATTGGAATTATTATAGTTAACAGAATCCACTGTATTAGAAATCCCTTTGATTTGCATTTCTATGGCCCCCTTAATATATTCTGTAATCTATATCGTCAAATTTTAGTTCATTCTTTAGCATTATATTTGCTTTTTCTTTGCCATAGTATAATTAATAATACATAGATTCCTTTAATCAAGGCAGCAAATAAAGCCTTCAATGGGTTGCGGCCGAAATTAATTGCTTTAACATAGAAATAGGAATTAATTGCTTGACTTGGAATTAATCCAAGGGTAGTTCCAAAAATATAATCTTTTATAGAAACAGAGCTAATACCAGATACATAATTTGCAATACCGAAAGGTACGAAAGGCATACTCCTCATAAAAAAAATATATCTTAATCCATATTTTTCAATCCGAATAGAAACTTCATCTAAATCTAAATTTCTTTCTTTTCTATAATATATTTTATTTAATATATTAATAATATCCGATTTAAATATCCTAGCGATAATAAAAGACAATATAGATGCTGCAGTCCCACCAATTACCACATAGATAAATCCTTTATATCCAAAGAAAAAAGCAGCTAATGGAGAAAACCAAGATAGAGGAACAAAAAACACCAATAAAAATGTAATAAATATTGTAAAAAAGATTCCAAATCTATCTCTTTCTTTTCCCAATAATAGAATATCCATTATACTATCCTTCTTAAATATATTAAGGCTAAATATTAAATAGATAAAAGTAAATATTAACGCAAGGACAAACCCTCTTTTTATAATTCTTTTATTCCTCTCCATCTCATCTACTCCTTATCATAATATTATAGTATATTAAAATTAATATTACCATTTTTAGGCTTTAATATTAGTATCTTGTCCAACCAGTCCTTGATTGATATAATATTGATACAATAGAAAAAGGTGAATGCTATGAAAGTAAAAAAAATTGGTATGAGGACAATTAAAACTGCTTTAGCTGTGTCCCTTACTATATTAATTTCTCAATTGTTTAATTTAAGAAGCCCCTTTTTTGCAGGTATTGCTGCCATAATCGCCATGCAAACTTCTGTTTCCGAATCCTTTACTACTGGAAAAAATAGAATGTATGGAACTATTTTAGGTGGTATCGTTGCATTAATATTCTCTTATTTTGCTCTTGAAAGTGTTTTGTCCATAGGAATAGGAATTATAATCATAATCTATACCTGTAATCTATTTGGATGGAAAAAATCGGTGCAAATCTCCAACATGGTGTTTTTATCCATTATACTAAATTATGAAGAAGGAAGTAGGTTAAACTATGCCCTTTATCGAACATTGGATACATTGATTGGATTAGTTATCGGGACTTTAATAAACTATTTCATTGTACCTCCTAAGGCAGAAGACAAAATAATAGAATCCATTGACAATATGTATTCAGAGCTCAAAAATATGGTAGAATCCATTATATGGAAGGACCAAAATCGCACTTTGGAAAATTTGAAAAAATATTTAGTCGATGTAGAAGAAAATTACAATATACTTAAAAATGATGTCAAATTAAATCTATGTAAACCTGACAATTATCATAATTATGATTGGATATTTAATACCTTTGAGAATATTTACAACCATTTGAGTATCCTCTTTGCCATAGAAAAAACACCCCAATTAACCGAAGGGAATAAAAGGACCTTAGAAAATTTATTCCATAAGAAAATACCCCTTTCTTCTAATGGTCCGTTAGATGAGTTGGATTTAGTATATAACTATCATTTGGAAAAACTATTAAAGGGATTGGATTCCATCAAAGAATCTTTATCTACTACTAACTTATAATTAATATATTTCCTAATTCAAAATAAACCCTTCGCTTTGTTCAGCATGAGACCTTTAATCATCCTGAAACTAAAGCAAAGGGTGTTTTTATCTAAAATTTGCTATCATCCACTGAATCTAACCATTCCCTTATAGGTCCTACTACTTCCTTTATTGTCCCATCTATGAATGGATTTTTTAGTCCAGCTAAATCTACTAACTCTAAGAAAGGTTTACTGCCACCTGCTTCACATAGATTTATATAGTTCTTCCAAGCCTTTTCTCTATTCTCCATCATCTTTATCCAAAATTGGAAAGCACAAACCTGGGCTAAAGTATAATCTATATAATAGAAGGGGTTCCCAAATATATGGCCTTGTCTAAACCAGTATCCTCCTCTATTTAATAGATCATTATCTTCATAATCTCTAAAGGGTAGATATTTTTTCTCTATTTCTCTCCATTTAGTTTTTCTCTCTTCTGGAGTAGCTTCTGGATTTTCATAAACAAAATGTTGAAACTCATCTACTGTAACCCCATAGGGAATAAAACTAACGGCTCCACTTAAATGGCTAAATTTATATTTATCCACTTCATCTTCAAAGAACAATTCCATCCAAGGCCAGGTTATAAACTCCATGCTCATGGAATGGATTTCACAAGCTTCTAATGTAGGAAAATTGTATTCAGGTACTTGAAAATCTCTGCTTAAATAGGATTGGAATGCATGGCCTGCCTCATGGGTTAATACATCTACATCACCACTAGTACCATTAAAATTAGAGAATATAAATGGAGATTTGTAATCAGGAATATAAGTGCAATACCCTCCACTCATTTTCCCTTTCTTACTAACTAAATCCAACAAATCTCTTTCTACCATAAAGGTGAAAAACTCATGGGTTTCCTTAGATAGTTCTTTATACATTCTCCTTCCATTTTCCAATATCCACTCTGGATCTCCCTTAGGTGTAGCATTTCCTGTCAAGTATTCTAAAGGTTCATCATAATATTTTAACTCCTCTAGTCCCAGCCTTTTTCTTTGTCTATCCTTTATTTCAGCTACTACAGGAACTAAATCCTCATATACCTGTTTTCTATAATTGGCTACCATTTTTGCATCATAGTCAGACCTAGACATTCGAGCATAGCCCATTTCCACGTAATTATCATAACCTAACTCCTTAGCCATCGTAGTCCTTACTCTTACCAATTCATCATAAACCTTATCAAATTGGGATTCATTTTCTTCAAAAAATCCAATATAAGCCTCATAGGCTACTTTCCTAGTTGCCCTATCCTTGGATTGCATAAAAGGAGCCATCTGACTTAGGTTTCTAATTTCTCCTTTAAATTCTATTTTTGCCGAAGCTATAAGCTTATCATATTGGGTAACCAATTTATTTTCCTTAATAAGGTATTCTATTATCTCCTCTGAGAAGGTTTTTAATTGTAACTCTGCCAATGTAAATATCTGTTTACCCCACACTTTTTCTAATTCTTTTCTAAATTTAGAATTTACTAAGGCCTTATAGAATTTAGATACTACATTTTGATATAAAGGCATATTTTCATCTAAAAAGTCCTGCTCCTTTGAATAAAATTCATCTAAAGTATCGATGGAATGGCGTATATAGACTAAATTTCCCATGGTCTCCACATTGGATCTTATTTTATTGATCTTTGCCATTATATCATTTTGTTCTTTAAAGGTTTCTGCATTATTAAACCTTTCTAATAGGTCATCAAATTCCTTTCCTATTGCATTTAAATCTGGTCTTATATATTCATACTCCTTAAACTTTAACAAATATAATCCCCCCTTACCATATATTAACTACCATTTTATCAGAAAATAAACAAAAATACACCCCTTATTTCAGAGGTGTAGCTTCCTTTCTACTATCTATATTTAATAGTCCAATTCCCATTACTACCAACAATAATCCTATGACCAAATTCATAGTAAAATATTCTCCTTTTACAAATAAAGCGGAGAAAACGGAACCGAATATGGGAATGAAAAGCCTATACATAGTAACCTTTCCTGGGGAATTATATTTTAATATCATATACCAAAGAGTAAATGCTGCTGCTGAAATAAAAGCTGCATACAATAATAAAGATACACTCCTTAAATTAAAATTAATACTATTCCCCTTTAAACCTATTTTACCTATTAATAACAACAATAAGGAACCAGTAAACATCTGACCTCCAGCACTTGAAAAAGGACTCATATCCCTAGGCATGGTTTTTACATACAAAGTAGCTAAAGCGCTTAATATGGAGGAAATTATCAAAAATCCTTCCCCTGTGATTTTAAAGCTTGAATCTAAATTTTTGCCTAGGTTTACGAAAACAACTCCACTGAACCCAAGTAGAAGGCTAATTACACCCTTTAAACCCAATCTATCCTCTTGGTATATAAAATGCGCCATAACTACTACGAAAAAGGTACTACCGGATTGGAGAATTGCACTTTTAATACCTGTGGTATTGGCTACCCCAATGTAGAAGAAAAAATATTGTAAAGATGTTTGAAGTAACCCTAAAAAGATTATAGGTTTTACATGATATTTACTAATGGGAATTCCCTTTTTAAATATTATCCTATGAATTAAAAACACCATCATAGAAGCTATGAAAAATCTTAATCCTGCAAAATAAATCTTCCCAAAAATATCGGATGTCTCTATTTCAAATAATTCATATCCTATTTTCACTACTGGAAAAGCACTTCCCCATAAAGCCATGCAAATTAAAGATATTATCAGTATATTAAGTTTTTTAGTAAAAAATTTTTCCATTTGTTCTCCTTTCTATGCCGAATACTTATATCCAATAACCAATTACCCATTATATCAAATATTAATAATCTTTTGTATAAATAAATATAATCCACCTTGAAAATCTGGCTACATATTGCTGAATATTCAGTATATTAAGGCATATAATTTATAGATAGTCATTTTACTTAAATTAATATTATACCCAAAGGATTGACATGGTATTAAAATAGGAATATAATATACGAAAAACGATCATTAAATTTTATATTAACAGCCTCAAATATTAGCCATTTTCCAACATTCTATTCCATATTCCTCTACAAAGATAATTTTAATTGCCATCATTTTCTTAATTTGCACAATATTCGACATATTCCATCATTTGCATATATGGTTTTTTATCCTTTCATTCAAAGGATTTAAAATATAAATATTTAAAGGAGGGAAAACTTTGAAAAGAAAATTTTTATCACTCTTATTAGTTGGTTTATTAGTCATAAGTATTTCCGGTTGTGGTAAAGATGATACAGCAACTGGAGGTGAAGATTTAGGATTTAAAATTGGACTAGTTACTGGGACTGTATCCCAAGGTGAAGAGGAATTCCGTGCTGCTGAAAACGCAGTAGCTACCTACGGAAGCAATGTAGTTAAACACGTTACTTATCCTGACAAATTTACTCAAGAACAAGAAACCACAATAGCACAAATTACAAGCTTGGCTGCTGACCCTGATGTAAAAGCAATAATCGTTCTACAGGCTGTACCTGGTACTGCTGCAGCCTTCGATAAAATTAAAGAATCTAGAGACGATATCTTGTTCATTGCAGGCGTACCTCATGAAGATCCTGAAACAATTGCACCTCGTTCAGATATTATCCTTGAAACAGATAATCTTAAACGGGGAGAGACAATAGTAGAATTAGCTAAGGAAATGGGAGCAAAGACCTTTGTTCATTATTCTTTCCCAAGGCATATGTCCTATGAACTATTGGCCCAGAGAAGGGATGTTATGGAAAAAACCGCTGCTAAATTAGGTCTAGAATTTGTTGAAGTTGATGCTCCCGACCCAACAGGAGACGCAGGTATTTCAGGAGCTCAACAGTTTATGATTGAAGATGTACCAAGACAAGTTGATAAATATGGTGAAGATACAGCTTTCTTCAACACTAACTGCTCTATGCAAGAGCCTTTGATAAAATCCGTAATAAGTACAGGAGCAATCTATCCAGAGCAATGTTGTCCAAGTCCATATCATGCATATCCAGGTGCTTTAGGCATTGAAATTCCGGAAGATAAAGCTGGTGATGTAGGCTATATGCTAGAACAAACCCATGCAAAAATTGAAGAAGCTGGAGCTTCAGGAAGATTGGCTACTTGGAAGGTACCTGCCAATATGGCTATGGTAGATGCCGCTGTAGAATATGCTATTGCTTATGGTAAAGGTGAAGTTGAAAAATTCGACAAAGATAAAATGGTAGAAATATTAAAAGCAGTTACTAAAGATGACAATGTTCCTGTAAGTGAATTAGAAGGATCCCCTAATTTCCTAATGTTTGTAGCTGGCTCAGAAATATTCTAAATAGAGAGGTCGTTCTTGCGACCTCCTTTTTCTTAAACTAAGGAGGTAGTTTAATGGATTTACTCCAAATGAAAGATATTACAAAATTATATGGTGAAAATAGAGTTCTAAATAAAGTTTCCTTATCCATTAAAGAAGGAGAGATTCATGGTCTTGTAGGAGAAAATGGGGCTGGAAAATCAACCTTGATGAATATACTATTTGGAATGCCAGTTATCCATTCAACTGGCGGATTTGATGGTGAAATATTCATCAACGGAAAGCCCTTTTCCCCAAAGTCACCCGAAGATGCTATGAATATTGGGATAGGTATGGTTCACCAAGAATTTATGCTTATTCCAGGATTTACCGTAACAGAAAATATTAAACTTAATCGAGAAAGAACTAAGCCTACCCTATTGAGTAAAATATTTGGTGAAAAATTAGAGAAATTAGACAAAAATGCTATGGCAAAGGATTCTAGGAAAGTTTTGGACAAATTGAATATGACAGTAGATGAATATTTGCCTTTAGCAGGCCTACCCGTTGGTTATATGCAATTCATCGAAATCGCCAGGGAAATTGATAAAAATCAATTAAAACTATTAATATTAGATGAACCCACAGCAGTCCTTACAGAAACAGAAGCCTCTCAGTTTTTAGATGTAGTTAAAAAACTTTCAGATATGGGTATATCCATATTATTTATATCCCATAGATTAGATGAAATAAAAGAGATAACCCAATCTATTACCATCTTAAGGGATGGTGAAATGGTTAAAACCATAGAAACTGATGAAATAAGCATTGTTGATATAGCTAGATTAATGGTTGGACGAAATATTGATATGGTTAGTACAGTAGATGATAAGAGAAATATTAAAGATGAATATATATTGGAAATAAAGGATTTAAAAGTCAATATGCCTGGTGAAAGGGTTAAAGGATTGAATTTAAATGTGAGAAAAGGAGAGATTTTAGGAATTGGCGGTCTAGCAGGCCAAGGAAAAATTGGTATATCCAATGGAATTATGGGTTTATATGAAACATGGGGAACCATAATAAAAGATGGTAAAAACCTACCCTTAAACGACCCAAGAACAAGTTTAAATTCTTCCATAGCCTTTCTATCTGAAGATAGACGAGGAGTGGGGCTTTTATTAGACGACCCTATAGATTTTAATATCATTTATTCTAGTTTGGAAATTCAAAATAGATTTTTAAAAAAAATTGGTCCAATAAATTTAATAGATAATAAATCTGTTAGAGAATATACTTTAAAGATGATTGAAGAGTTAGACATTAGATGTACAGGCCCTAAACAACATACCAGGTATTTAAGTGGTGGCAACCAGCAAAAAGTGTGTATAGCTAGAGCATTAACTTTAGAACCAGATTTGCTATTGGTTTCAGAACCTACTCGTGGTATAGATATTGGGGCTAAAAAGCTGGTATTGGATACATTAGTCAAATTGAATAAAGAATTGAATATGACCATTATCATCACCTCTAGTGAATTAGGTGAGCTTCGTCAAATCTCTCATAGAATAGCTATCATATATGATGGAAAGGTAAAGGGTATCCTTACCCCCCATGCCTCTGACGAACATTTTGGCCTCCTAATGGCTGGAGAAAGCTTAGACAAGGTGGTGAATTAAATGAAAAAATTTATAGGTAAGATAGGGGTTCCACGGCTAATAATTGCCCTATTTTTAATTGGATTGATAATATTAGCCGTCTATCTAAAAATTCCTCTTTCAAGCTTGATTACAGATATATTAGTCCGTTTTGGAATGAATGCTATTTTGGTTCTAGCTATGATACCAGCTGTTCAATCAGGAATAGGCTTAAATTTCAATATACCCTTAGGTATTGTATTTGGGTTAATTGGAGCCTTAGTAAGTATTGAATTTAAATTATCAGGGTTTTTAGGATTCTTAATCTCCATATTAATAGCAGTGCCATTGGCTGTTATAGCTGGCTATTTCTATGGAAAGATGCTCAACAGGATTAAAGGACAAGAAATGACTGTTGGAACCTATATAGGTTTTTCAGTAGTTTCTTTAATGTGTATTTTTTGGTTAGTAGCTCCTTTTAAAAGTCCAGAGCTAATCTGGGCTTATGGTGGAAATGGCCTTCGTGTTACCGTATCCTTAGAATCTTCTATGGCCCATGTATTAAATAATTTTTGGCATTTTTATATTGGTAACGTAAGAATCCCTACTGGATTGTTATTGTTCTTTGCCCTTTGCGCTTTAATAGTGTGGATTTACAGTAGAAGTAAAAAAGGTTTAACTATGATGGTAGCTGGCAGTAATGCCAAGTTCGCCTTATCTAATGGCATTGATGTAGATAAGGAAAGGATTTCAGGCACTATCATTTCCACAGTATTGGCTGCAGTGGGAATAATAGTGTATAGTCAAGCTTTTGGGTTTTTACAACTATATAATGCTCCCCTTTATGCTGCTATGCCAGCAGTGGCAGCTATATTAATAGGTGGTGCTACCCTACAGCGAGCAAGAATAATCCATGTAATAATTGGAACCTTACTATTCCAATCTTTATTGGTAGTTGCTCTCCCCGTTATCAATATATTATCTGAAGGTAGTATGTCTGAAGTCATAAGGGCAATTGTAAGTAATGGAATAATCCTCTATGCTCTAACAAGATCAGGGGGTGATACAGCATGATGGTACCCATAATATTTTTAATATTATGTATTGCAGGTTTCTTTTTTACTGGCCTTCCAGCTAGTTTTTTGATGAATGAAATGATTATTCGACTTGCAAGGAATTTAATCCTCGTTCTATCTTTGATAATCCCTGTAATAACTGGAATGGGTTTAAATTTTGGAATCGTTCTAGGAGCTATGGCAGGTCAAATTGGTTTAATAGCCATTACCAATTATCATATTGGTGGAGGATTAGGATTTTTTCTAAGTGTTATAATATCCACTCCCCTTGCCATCCTCTTTGGATTTTTAGTAGGCAAGGTTTTAAATAAGGCAAAGGGAAAAGAAATGATTACTAGTATGATTTTAGGATTCTTTGCCAACGGAGTTTATCAACTGGTGTTTTTAATATTGGCAGGCACTTTGATTCCCTTTAGAAATAAGAATTTACTCTTATCCTCTGGTGTAGGCCTTAAAAATACAGTAGACTTAGCAGGAGTAAGATATTCCTTAGATAAATTAATCCCCTTTCATAAAATCAATTTAGGCTTATTCCAATGGCTAAACAAATATCCAGTGGCCACCTTAATATTAACAATATTATTATATCTATTGGTAAGCTATTTTTTAAAGACAAAACTAGGACAGGATATGAGAGCAGTAGGACAGGATATGCATATAGCAGAAGTTTCAGGTATTAATGTAGATAGAACCAGAATAATTGCCATTATCATATCCACAGTACTAGCTGCTTGGGGTCAGATAATATTCCTCCAAAATATAGGAACATTAAATACCTATGGTAGCCACGAACAGGTAGGATTATTTGCTGTAGCCTCCCTCCTAGTAGGTGGAGCTACAGTGGACAAAGCTTCTTGGAAAGAAGCTTTAATAGGTACCTTCCTATTCCATTTATTGTTCATCATATCTCCATTAGCAGGACAAAATCTAATGAACAATGCCCAAATTGGTGAATACTTTAGAGTGTTTGTGGCCTACGGAGTTATAGGTGTAGCGCTACTACTTCACGCTTGGGAAAAAGACAAATCTAAAACCTCCTTGTCAATTGACAATTAACCTATAATCATTCTGAATGAAACGAAGAATCTCATAACTGAGATTCTTCGTCAATTCTCAAAATCACCTTTCCATTTTATTAACCAAAATTTTTTTGAATTTTATCCTTTTTTCATGCAGAATATTTAATATTAATATATAATATATATTAGCCTGACAATTATTTTTTATGGAGGTTAATATGAACAGACTAGATTATAATCAGATACAAACTATTCAAGAGAATACAACAAAAAAACTGATTAAATATATAAATGAATTTGTAAAAAAGGATAAAGTTTTGGACTCTATAGAGTTTTATTATCCTGATTTTGATGAACAAAAGACTAAAGTTGCCTTTAATGTCTGGATTAGTATCGATTATAGGACTAATTATGGCAAATCTTTTATAGAACATATGCTAGAAGAAAAATCTTCTTACCTTACCAGCTTAGAAAAGGAAATACTAATAGAGAGAAATAAATCCTTTATCTCCTTATTTGAAGTAGAGAATATTAAAGGCGATAATATATATATATTAGACCTATTGACTAGAAAAAGACGTATCATATGGGAACCCAATATGTCCAGTGTTCTTAAACCATCAGACCTTATCTTTGGGAGAATAGGAAGAATAATCGACTATGAAGGCTTTATTGGAAATATTAGTTTTTTACCCCATGCAGTTAAGGACTTGTTTATTGGGGAAGTCTTTGTAGATTATAATAGAATAAGGTTTAGATTTCCTGAACTATCCATAGATAGATATCTAAAAATATATAGTATTAATGTCTATAGGATTTATACGGAATGTGTATATCAAGTAATGGATATGGATGAGGATATTACTAATATTCTTTATGATGAATTAGATGAATTTGAAAATTACTTGCAAAATTATATGTCTAGGCTACAAATAAAAAAACATATTACCAATTTAATCAATATTTTTGAATACTATTTAATGGAAGAGGAATTATCCCTTTATGATTTAGACCAGTTTGATATCGAATCTATGCTGATAGAGTCCATCAATGATGGGTTTATTACAACCCAAAAGGAATTTAGCTCTTATATTTCAACATTGAAAAAATATATAGGATTTTTGAAAAACAAGAATCCAATTTATAAAAAATCCTATGAAGATATACTAAAAATAAGCAAAAATAGGTTTCTATATATAGATGATTTTAAACAAATTAAAACCCCCTTTAATATCAGTAGGAATATTGCCAATGGTATAAGCCATGAGTTAAATGAAGACGCTTTCGATTTTATTATGGATTACGAAAAATTCCTATTATATATAATGAGTAATCCTCTGGAAACAACATCAAAAAGAAAATATATTAAAAGGAAACATTTGATTGAGTTAAACGATATAATGGAATACAGAGAAACCATAGCAAAAAAATCACCAAATCAAGAAGATTTCCCAATGCTCCACCTTTTTTATAAGTTTTCCCTTAATAATAGATTGGTGAAGCTTGGAGATAATTTTTTATCTGTAACAAAAATTAGTTCTAATTTTTTGAGATTAAGTGACGAAGAAAAATATAGCTTATTTCTACAATACATTTGGAGTGAAGATCTGTTTTATGATAAAAAAGTATTAGAAATATTAATCAATTTAAAAGAAGGGATACCATATAAATTGAGCAATCTCCCCTTTGACAATAGCTATTCCTATGGTCTTCTTATTGAAATGTATAAATATTTAGGGATAATGGGAATATTGGAATATAGCCATTGCCCTACTACAAATATTAGCATTACCCCTTTTGGTAAGTTGTCTTTGAGTATTCTATCAAATAAGGATAACCACCATAAGAAAAATGGAAAGATTATCTACTTAAACAGATAGTTTTAAACTATCTGTTTAATAATGTAATCCATTTCCCTCCCCCTTTTGGTTGAAATGCCAAAGGGGGATTCATATTTTGTCAATTTTCTAAATAATACCTTATATCTATATATAAAACTTGATCTATCTAGTATAATAATATATATACCATTATAAGGTGGGATTATACTATGGATAATACAAGGTTAAACCATATTGTGAATAAAGTCGATGATATGCCTGTACTACCCAATAGAATTCACAAAATCATAGAAATTACAGAAGATCCAGATTCTACAATTCATGATTTAGAAAAGGAAATATTAAAAGATCAAAGCTTAACTTCTAAGATATTAAAACTTGCTAACTCTGCATATTATGGTTATCCACGAAAAATAAACACAGTTTCTCAAGCCACAATACTATTAGGATTTCAAACCATAAAAAGTATGGCTTTAGCTTCTACAGTTAGCAAAATGATGGCTGGTGCGTTAAAAGGTTATGCATTAGAAAAAAACGATTTATGGACCCAATCACAAACCTGCGCCATCACCTCTAGATATATAGCTAAAAAAGTGAAAATAACCAATCCAGAAACCGCCTATATAGGTGGCCTTCTCAGGGATATTGGTAAAACCATATTAAATCATCATGTAGAAAAAGAATATAATGCAATAGTGAATAAAGTTGAATATAGAAAAATTTCCTTCTTAGAAGCTGAAGAGGAAATCCTTGGGTTTAACCATGCCCAAGTTGGGGAAAGAATTGCAGAGAAATGGAATTTCCCAAAGGATTTAGTGGAAACCATAGGCCTACACCATTCCCCAGAAAAATCTACTATGGATCCAAAATTAGTTTCTATAGTCCACATAGCCGACGCAATTACTATGATGATGGGAGTTGGTATTGGAGTAGATGGACTTAGATATAATTTTTCTTCTTTTGCACTTGAAACTTTAAATCTAAATCCCAATGATATAGAACTGCTACTATCTCGTTCCCATGATTTGATTGTGGACAAAGATAGTTTTGATTTAATATAGATAGAAAAATAAGTAAGAGAACTCTATGGATTTCTCCAAAGAGTTCCTTTTCTTATTTTAATTCCTTCAATAATTCTATTAAGTATTTATATACTCTTTCTATAGAAGAAACACTTACCCTTTCCTGTGGCGTATGAACATCTGCCATATCTGGTCCTATGGATATAATATCTAAGTTAGGATATTTATCCGCAAGTACTCCACACTCTAAACCTGCATGGATAACTGTTGATTCCATTTCTTTATTGAACATTTCTCTATAGACCTTTAAAGCCTTATCCCTTAGTTCTGATTTAGGATTATATGGCCATTATCTAGAATTAATTTAATAGGATCCTTTTTAAAATCATGATCACTATCCTCTTCCTTTTCACAAACCATGTCCATATGTCCTTGGATAATAACTCCAGGAGAATTTTCACATCCTTTAGTAGCAGGCTTTCTTATTATTATATTTAATGAATCATCTTGAATAGTTTCAAGACCTAATTTTTCCCCTACACTTTTAATATAGTTACTAATTTTTTCTTCATCATAGGTACATCTTGGAATTTGTGAAATCTCCTGGAAATAGTGAAAAACCCTTTTTGGCTCCAAATCTTTTTAGTTGCTATTATTTTCAATGATTTTTACTATCAATTTAGAGGCTAATTTCATAGATTCAGTTGGTATTAATTCAAATCTTCCATGAAAATTATACCCACCAGTAAATATATTAGGACAAGGTAGCCCCATATAGGATAATCTGGCTCCATCTGTTCCCCCTCTAATAGGTTTGATTATAGGTTCAATTCCCAATTCAATCATAGATTTTTTAGCAAGTTCAATAATTTCCATATGAGGCTCTATTTTTTCTTTCATATTGTAATAGCTATCTTCTATGTCTGCCTCTATAATATTTCCATATTTCTTATTTAGAAAATCTACAATTTCCTTAAATAGAGCTTTCTTTTCTTCAAACTTTTCCATAGAATGATCTCTGATAATATAATTAACCACTGTATGGTCTACATTTCCAGTAATATCATCTAATAGATAAAATCCTTCATAGCCTTCTGTATATTCAGGCTTCTGTTCTACAGGTAACATGCTCTCAATCTCCATAGCCACTCTAAGGGAGTTAATCATCACATTTTTAGCTGCTCCCGGATGAACGTTTTTACCTTGGATTTCTATTCTAACGCTAGCTGCATTAAAGTTTTCATATTCTAATTCTCCTACAGGACCTCCATCTACAGTATAAGCAAAATCAGCATTAAACCCTTCTACATCAAATAAATCTGCTCCTCTGCCTATTTCTTCATCTGGTGTGAATCCTATTTTAATATCTCCATGTTTTATTTCAGGATTTTCTATTAAATATTCCATAGCATCTATAATAGCAGCTACACCTGCTTTATTATCTGCCCCAAGTAAAGTAGTTCCATCTGTTGTTATAATTTCCTCGCCTACAAGTTCTTTTAAGAAAGGAAATTCTTTCTGAGTCATAGAATATTTATCATTCAATTTAATATCTCCACCTTCATAGGTGAAAATTTGAGGATTTATACATTTTCCATCTAAATCAGGACTAGTATCTAAATGAGCTATAAATCCTATGATAGGTACTTCTTTGTCCATATTAGATTTTAATGTAGAATATACATAGCCATTTTCATCTTGTTTTACATCTTCAAGACCTATTTCCTTTAATTCTTCTACTAAAATAGCTCCTAATTCTAATTGTCCCTTAGTACTAGGACATGATTCTGAATTTTCATCCGATTTTGTATCTACTGCTATATATCTTTTAAACCTTTCAATAATCCTATCCATTTAATCTCTCCTCTCTAAATAAACTTCTTAGCTTTTGAGGATCTTATATTATGGTCTGTAATATTAACATTAAAATGGAGAAACCACCTACTATACCCATTAATGGTAATATGAATTTCAACCATTTATCATAGGTTACATCCACCATTTCAAGAGTTGCTAAAATCAACCCTGTTGGTGTTATAAATGCCATCCATCCTTGACCCCAGTTATAAGCTGTAACTACTATATCTCTAGATAATCTTACTTTATCAGCTAAAGGTGCCATTATAGGCATAGATAATGTAGCTAAACCTGATGAAGAAGTTATAAAGAATCCTAATATACTAAATAACACCATTTGAACTGCTTCCTTTTCAGAAAGTCCAGATAAGAATATTATTACTAAAGCAACTCCAAAGAATAATGCTGACATTTCTGCAAACCACCAGCCACCAACGGATACTCCCCAAATCATCACTGGAAATGCTGCTAAAAATACTAAAAGTATTAGTATTCTTCTCCAGTTGAAAGGTGCTACATTATCAGGATTGTAATCTTTTAAGAACCTCTCTTCTATTCTACCCATATCATCTGAAATTAAAGAGTTGTTTGGATCTTTTTGAACTTTTTAATCAATTTCTTTAATACTGCATAAATCATCCATTCTTTACTTATTGTTTCTAATAATTTAAATAAAACCCGTAAATTCTTACCTAATCATTAAGTCTAAAACAAATAAAGTTTAGTCCTTTACATCTAATTTATACTCTTTCAGACAAAATATTGTAATATTTTCATTTACAATAAACTCATATCAATTTTTTCATGTATAATGGATATATAGTTAAAATTAAAGGAGGATTTTTATGGAAAATTTGCGTTTAGACGATTTTACAAAGTATAAGTTTTTATCTGGAATTCAATATTCTCCTAATGGAAAAAATTTAGCTTTTCTTCTCCATGAAATGGATGTAGAAGAAAATAAATATCTATCCAATATCTACGTCTACAATATGGAAAAAGGTAAGTCTTTTAAATTAACTTCTGGGAAGGGAGAAAATAGCTTTCTATTCAAAGATGAAGATACCATATTATTCCCTGCTCTAAGGGATAAAAAAGATAAATCCCGTAAAGAAAAGGGAGAAGATTTAACCTGTTATTATGAGATATCTTTGTTAGGCGGAGAGGCTAATAAAGTATTTGAAATTCCATTAAATGTAACCAAAATAGAAATATTAGATGATAATAACTTTATCCTAACAGCTCTATATGATTACAATAAACCAAGTTTGGAAAACCTTAGTGAAGATGAGAAGAAAAAAGCCCATAAACGAATAGAAGAAGAAAAGGATTATGAAGTTTTAGATGAGATTCCCTTCTGGTTCAATGGGCAAGGATTTATCAATAAAAAAAGGAATAGATTATATATCTATAATGTGAAAGAAAATGCCCTTACACCAATTACTGATGAATTTACCAATGTAGAAAGTGTTAAATTAAATCAGGACAAGTCCAAAGCAATACTTATTACTAATTCTTTCATCGATAAAATGCATATTAAATCGGACCTATATATTTATAATATGGAAGATAATAGTTTAGAAAAAATAACTCATGATGACCCCTTCAACTACTCCTATGCAGATTTTCTAGAAGATAAAATAATTTTTACAGGTTCCCATATGGAAAACTATGGTCTTAACGAAAATGATTATATATATATAATGGACAAAAACGGTAATACAAAAGTCATTACTCCTAAGGATTTTGATAGTAGTCTTTGGAATTCTGTAGGTTCCGATTGTAGATATGGAGGTAGTACCAATAGAAAGGTAGATGGAGAGTATCTATACTTTATCACTACTGAATATAATAGTTCCTACATAAATAGGATAGATACTAGCGGAAATATTGAAAAATTAACTATTGAAAAAGGTTCAGTAGATGGATTTGATGTACTAGATGGAAAAATAGCATTTATAGGCCTTAGAGATTATAAACTTCAGGAAGTATATAAGTTGGATAATTATGAAGAAAAACAATTGACCTGCTTCAATGAGTGGGTAATGGAAGAGAAAAAAATATCCCTCCCTGAAAGGTTAACCTTTGAAACGGAAAATGGAATAACTATAGAGGGTTGGGTAATAAAACCCGTTGATTTTGATGAAAATAAAAAATATCCAGGAATATTGGACATTCATGGAGGTCCTAAAACCGTCTACGGTGAAGTGTTCTTCCATGAAATGCAGTATTGGGCTAATGAAGGATATGCTATATTCTTCTGTAATCCAAGAGGTAGTGATGGCAGAGGAGATGATTTTGCAAATATAAGGGGTAAATACGGTACCATCGATTATGATGATTTAATGAAATTTACGGATATAGTATTGGAAAACTATCCCTTTATAGATAAAGATAGATTAGGAGTCACTGGCGGTTCCTATGGTGGGTTTATGACTAACTGGATAATAGGTCATACCAACAGATTTAAGGCAGCTGCCTCCCAAAGAAGCATATCCAATTGGATTTCAAAATTTGCTACCACGGATATTGGATATTATTTTGTTGACGACCAACAAGGCTCAACTCCTTGGGAAGATATGGATAAATTGTGGTTCCACTCTCCATTAAAATATGCTAATAAAGTCATGACCCCTACTCTATTCATCCATTCAGAAGAAGATTATCGCTGCTGGATGGCTGAAGGATTACAGATGTTTACTGCATTGAAATACCACGGAGTAGAATCAAGGCTTTGTCTATTTAAAGGAGAAAATCATGAATTGAGTAGATCTGGAAAACCAAAACATAGGATCAGAAGACTAAAAGAAATTACAGATTGGTTCCATAGATATTTAAAATAATAGAGGGGATTCACCCCTCTATTCTACTTTAAGGTACTACAAGCAGCATAGAAATTGATTATCATATTTAAATCAATAAAAATATTCATTAAGAACAATAATATTTGTGAAGGTATTTATTATATATTATAATATGGTATTATACCAATAGATACCAAAAATTAATCAATTTATTTAAGGCGGGATTTGTATTGAATTTTATGGATAGATTGAAAAAACATAAAAATAAAAAATGGTATTATTTTATTGATGAACTCATCTGTGGAGTCAAAGAAGACGAAATAACAGCTGTTGGAGCCCAGCTTACCTATTATCTAATATTGTCCATTTTCCCCTTTCTGATATTTTTTCTCAATATATTAAAATATACTTCTATTACTCAGGAAAATGTATTGGATAATTTGTTGATAATGCTCCCTTTAGATACTCAAATTTTACTTAAAAATATAGTAAAAGAAATAGTAACTTCCAGTTCAGACACCCTTTTGTCCTTAGGTATTATATTAGCCCTTTGGACTGGTTCTTTAGGAATAACAGCCATAATAAGAGCCATTAATAAAGCCTATAATGTAAAGAAGAAAAGACCTTATTGGCGATTGAAAGGGTTAGCCATAATATTTACCGTTGCTTTAGCTCTTTTAGTAATAATAGTATTAGCCATGTTGGTCTTTGGAGAAATTATTGGTAATAATCTATTTGGGTTAATTGGAGCCACAAATTTATTCTATCACCTATGGGAATTGATGAGGATTATAATTCCTTTCGTATCTATGATAGTAATATTTGCCCTACTATATAAGCTAAGCCCTACCCCAGAAGAGGGGCTAAATATAAAATTTAGCCATGCTTTGCCTGGAGCAGTGTTTACCACCACTGGATGGATAATAGCCTCTATGGTCTTTTCCTATTATGTAAACAATTTTGGCAAATATTCTAAAACCTATGGTAGCCTAGGTGGGATTATAATATTATTAATATGGCTTTATATTACCAGTATTATGATAGTATTAGGTGGAGAGATAAACGGAGCTTATGCTGCTGTTATGAAAAATACAGGAGTGGAGGATTGTAAAAAGGAAAAAAGAGAATAGAATCATACATAAATAACCTAAGTTTAACTAAAGATAAGGTGTAGTATGATAAATACATAAAATTAACAAGGTGAAAATTGAAATGAACCATAAATTGAATAGTAGTAATATAGTCTATTTTATATCCAATAGATGCTCTCAAACTATAGGTGGAGTACAAACCATAATTAGATTGATAGAAGAGGGAATGCCTAAGCAAAGATTTGTTGAAATCCCTTTAGTATATAGAAAAAAAAGCATAAAGCTAGATAAACTCCCTAACGTAGAAATTGCTAATTTTAAGTATAATTCAAAGGATAAAAATAGAATTTTTAAAAATAAATCTAATGAATTAAAAGAAATGTCTATTATTCCAGAATCTAAGGTAATAGTCTTTGGAGTCCAAAAACTACTAATGATGTCCAAGAAGGATTTAGAAAGAAATGAAATAATTATTTTTCAATCCAATAGGCCAGATATAACCTTTGGAACTATAGACAAGGATAAAATTCCCTTCCTCATAAAAGATAGATTAAAATATATAGATAAATTCCTATTTTATACAGAAGAAGATAAAAAGGAAATTATGAAATATTTAGATAATTCACAGGTTGAATATCATTTTAAATCATATATAGTCCCCAATCCTTCTAAAACACAGAGAAATCAAATATGTAAGCATACTAATAATATTATGTATATGGGTAGATTTGATATTATACAGAAAAATATTAAAGAATATATGAGATTAGCTAATAGAATCTACCCTAAATATAGTTTAAATGCCTATGGCTATGGCTTTAATAAGGTATTATTAAAATGTTCAAAAGTAAATATTAAGGGCATTATCAAGGATATTAGTGAAGTAGCTGACAAAAATAGTATTCTACTATTGCTCTCAAATTATGAAGGGTTCGGAAATGTTCTAGTAGAAGCCTTTTCTGTGGGTATGCCTGTAATTGTTTATGACTCCTATCCAGCAGCCAAATCCATTGTAACATCTGGTGCTGGGAAATTGATTCCTTATGGAAACCTAGAAGGAGTAGAAACGGCCATTGAAGAAATATTGAAAGACGAAGACACCTTTAAATCTTATTCTACTAAAGCCTTTGAAGAGTCGAAAAAATATGTAAAAGAAGATATCGTAAAAAAGTATATTCATGTTATATGGGATGAAATATAAGGCTATAGCAAAATATCTAAATATTTGCTATAGCCTTAATTTTCCAGTTCCTATTTGAATTTTACTGCTGTACCATAAGCTATGACTTCAGCAGCTCCTTGCATAATTGCAGCTGAAGAATAACGAATATTAATTATTGCATCTGCTCCCAATTCCTCAGCTTCTTCCACCATTCTTTTAGTAGCAAGAGCTCTAGCTTCATTCATCATTTCATTATATGCTTTTAGTTCTCCTCCTACAAAGTGTTTTAATCCTTGGGTTATATCCCTTCCAATGTTTTTAGTTTGGATGGTACTCCCCTTAACTAACCCAAGCATTTCTAACTCTTTACCAGTTATATAATCAGTATTTACTAAGATCATCTTCCTCTCCACTCCTTATCTCTTTTATTCTTTCAATCAACACAAATACACTAGCACCCATTAGTGCTAATGGGATTAGTATCCCCATTATCTTTACCCAGAAAGGTACAGTAATATAAGACCAACCCCAGATGAAAAACGAAAAATATATTATCAATAGAATGGTGATTATTATAGGTGCTATCATTTTTTTAGCTTTCATTTTATCCTTCTCCTATTCCATATAACAGAAGTAAAATCTTAAATTAATTATATCATTATTAGTATATGATTTACTAGGTAAATATAACTATATTTGTGGTAAATTAGTGGATGATAGTATTTCACCCACAAAGCAATATAAATTTCGGCATACCTTTTTTTCTTAAAAAATTTCATCTATTTCATATTTAAAATCCATACTTCTAGAATTTTTCCAATCATAGGGGTAATATATACTATAATAGGATATACAATCTCAAGGAGAGAGGACGGGTCTATTATGAAAAATATAGAGGAATTTATTAAAATCAATTTGGATAAATATATGTTTAAAGGAGCTGTCATAGGTATAAGTGGAGGAATCGACTCCGCTGTGGTGGGAAAACTTCTAGTAGATTCTATAGGTAAAGATAAAGTCTATGGTCTTATATTACCAGAAAGGGACACAGATTCTACTACCATAGATGATGCTAAATTAGTATGTAATTATCTAGACATTGAATATGAGAAAATAGATATAACTGGAATATTAAGAAAACTTGGAGTCTATTCCTTAAAGCCACCTGCCTTTCCTTTTCCAAAAGCAGTCCAAAGGATATACTCAAAGAATATATGGAGAAAAGAGGACAACCCTTTTATCCAAGATTTGACTACTCAAGGAGATGAAAAGTTTCTTGAAGCCTTAGCTTATTATAGAACTAAACCAAGGATAAGGTCTGTTGTACTGTATTTTGAAGCTGAAAAAAAGAACTATGCTGTAGCTGGTTGCACCAATAAAACCGAATATGTAACTGGATTTTATACTAAATGGGGTGATGAGGTATGTGATATTGAACCCATACGCCATCTATATAAGACGGAAGTCTTTGAATTAGCAAAGAAGTTAAGTATTCCTCAAAAAATAATAGATAAAAAACCCAGTCCAGATATTGCTCCTGGTATTACAGACGAATTCGCCATAGGAATGGACTATTGGGAACTGGATAGGATACTTATGAAAATTGAAAGAGGAGAAGACTTGTCCTCTGAAAATAGAGAAAGTGTAGAAAAGGTTAAGGAAATGTTAGAGTTTAGTAGGTTTAGGGAAGCAAGACAATTACACCTACCATAGATACTTTCCATAGCCTTCCTCTTTATGATCCCAAAATTCATTTTGGAAGGGATGCTCTGTCTACATTCACTTCCAAATATTTTATTTAGCTAAATTCAATATCCAACTTATCCAGCTTGAAATGGTTTGAGCCCTTCTATAAAATGTACTATCAGAATTTATTCTATAGAGATTCGATTCTTTCATTATTTTAACAATATTATCTTTACTAGGCATTTGTTCTATTCTAAAATATTCTTTTAAAGTTTTATTGAAAGCATTATGTTTAAGAATCAATTCAATAAGCTTAAGTTGCCTTGTCTTTAAATTGACTTTAAAAAGATTTCTACCTTCATGGGTTAAAAAGTAAATTATTTCACCATCTTCTCTTTTTTTATCTATAATGCCTAAATATATACCTGCATCAGTATAGTAATTAGTTTGTCTAGGGTCAAAATCATATGTAGTCGTAATCTCTTCTTTTGTCATGTCATTATTATATAATAATTCGCATAAGTTTATAAGTCTTTTCATACTATTAGCTTGGGGAAATTGAATTCTGGGTTCTTCAATAATATTTACCTTATATAGAATATCTTTTATAGCATTTAAGTCAATATCATCTTGTACTAGGGTATAATTTTTTTGTTTTACTAGAACTAGTGAATTGTAATTATTAGGTTCTTGAAAACTATACTCGTATAATGTAAAAATACCATTAGAGTATACCATAAAAATTGGCTTAATCCTCTTAGTTATCTTTTCATTCCATAGTCTAAAAGGATAATATAATTGTCTAATTAAAAAATCCTCAGAAATTGAGTTTTTAGCCTCTATTAAAGCTAAACTCTCCGTTCCTTCATAACCACCATCTATTTCAATTTGAGAATTAGATACTATAACCTTTACATCTCTATTTATATTTAAGTTATTTATATAAAAAGAAAATTCATTGGAACTCATTCGACCACTAACTGTAGGTACTAGTTTGTTATCCTGAAGAAAATCTGATAATATTCCTGAAACAAAAGCGCAATTTATAGCTATCGATTCAGAAGTTATGTTCTCGTAATCAATGCTTTCTATATAATCTGGAAATGGGACCTTAGAAATTTCTATATTTATTTCGTTAAACTCCTTATATGCTTCAAAAGAAGAGATTATATAACTACCTCTAGTTATTGGTAAAATAGATAGATGATTATCTGTAAACAATTTTGGCAAATTTGTCTTATGGTCAAATTTTGTAGCCAATCTAGCTTCTCTAAACTCATTAATCTCTTTAGAAGTAATTTCATAGAAGCCTTTATTTTCTATTTCATACAAAATATTGTATTTATCAAAAAGTTTTTCCCAGGCTAAATCATTTTTAGTTTTACTCATAATTCATCACCAACACTTCGTTTACTTCTCCTCTTTTATGGCCTTTTGAATTTATAGATCTTTTAGCATGTACTATTTCTATTTTATAATCTTTATAAAGATCTAATATAAAATCAGTTTCTGAATTAGAAAGTAAAAATTTAATTCCCCTCTTATCCAATCTGTCACATAATTTTTTAAGCCTTATTTGTTCTTCTCTATCAAAGCCCCCTTTATCATAGCCTGTGAAACTACTCGTATCACTTACCGGATCATAAGGCGGATCAAAATAAATAAAGCTACCTTTTCTAGCTCCCTTAACCGCTTCTTCAAAATCACCACATTTAAAAGTTATATTTGCTTTATTAAAATATTTGCTTACTGCCCTTAACGTCACCTCATTTACGATATTTGGGCTTTTATATTTTCCAAAAGGGGTATTAAATTGGCCTTGAGAATTAACCCTAAATAATCCATTATAACAAGTTTTATTTAGATAATGTATTCTAGAGGCTCTTTCTACAGGATTTAATCTCTTATATTTGTCCACATCTCTATCCAATTCTCGTATTTTATAAAAATAGTCTGCCTCATTCTTATGCTCCTTTAGATCCTCTATTAATTCATCAACATTATCCTTTATTACTTGATACAGATTTATTAACTCATTATTTATATCATTAACAACTGCTTTTTTAGGTTGTAAATGGAATAACACTGCTCCTCCTCCTATAAATGGCTCATAATAAGTAGAAAAATGAGAAGGTATGTATTTTTCTATTGCAGGTAGAAGTTGTCTTTTTCCTCCTACCCACTTAACAACCGGCAGCACTAATTCATCTTTTTTCAATTAAATCCTCTCCCAACTTAATACCAATAAATTACTAATAATTTGGTTTTCTAAATATAAATAGATATTCATGAGCTATTAAAAGAAAATTATGTTGAATGCTCTTCTTATACCAGAATCCTGTTGTTTTACAATTGTGTTGTTCTTTAATAACTATTTCTTTTAATAAAAACCCTGCTTCTAAGCATTTTTCCATTACTTTAAACCCGAGGGGTACTATATGTTTTGACTTTCTGATATCCCCCATTAATATTGCACAATATTTTTCATTTTTTAATACCCTAAAAGATTCTTTTGCAACAATTTTCATCTGAGTTATGAACTCATTAATATCACAATTTGATAAATCTCCTTTTATTCCATTGCTATACTTTATTATATTTGCATAAGGGGAATGTGTACAAATTAAATCAATGCTATTATCAGGTATGAAATATAAATTTCTTGCATCTCCATTATAGATTCTAGGTTCATATTCTCCATTATGGGTAGCCCAATTACCTCTTTCTGGAAAGCTCCATAATGTGCTTACTTCTATCTTATAGTTTTCAGGTTCCCATCTCATTTTTTTCCCCTAATTTTTAGTATTATATTAATTCTATTATATTAAATCAGAACATAAGTTTCAAGTGGTTGGTTAAATATATTTATTAATAGAACTTTTGCCTTAAACCTATGAGTATTATTGAAAACCCTTATGGAGATTTTCTGAGCTTTATCTTCAGCTTCTTCTTTACCATTTTTCAGTTCTATTATTAACTCTTTTTCTACATGCCTTTTCTTTTTTCCTCCCTTTATTATTTAGACTCTGTTTTTCAAAAAAAGTTGCATGATTTAATAAATAAAATTTTTTTCTCCTTATCTAAATTTTTTCAGATATTCAGCTGCTGAAAGATTCATCTCCAAGGCAAATTCAGACATATATTTACGGTTACAAAATTTATTAATATAATCATTGATATCTTTGTCTTCTAAACCGGATTTCTTATTTCTTGTATAATGCATTTCACAATGTTCTTCCTTATTTAATCTATGATATTTATTTTCTGAAACAATATACTCTCTTTCAAAACGAATAGGTTTTTCTCTTTTCTTTTGTGACTCTGTAGGGTATCCATATACTACCATGGCTATAGGCAAAACATAATCTGGTAATTCTAATAATTCTCTTACAGTCTCACAATTTTCAAGGATATCACCAATATAACAGGAACCTACCCCTAAGGATTCTGCAGCTACCACAGTGTTCTGAGCAGCTATTATTGCATCAGCACAAGCAAGAAGGATATCCCCTTCACCAGGTTTTCTTGGATTGCAATCTTCATAGGCAAAACTATCATACCATCTCTGATAATCTGCAAGAAACACTAGTACCATTGGTGCTTTTGCAATAAAAGGCTGATTATCACAAGTCATCGACAACTTTTTCTTTAATTTTTCATCAGTAATATCTATTATACTGTAAAGCATCATACAACCGGCAGTTGGAGCTTCGAAAGCCGCATTTAATATTTCTTCTTTTACATCATCTGGAATTTTTCTATCTTCATAAACCCTTATTGATTTTCTATTTTTTATTTGTTTTAATACTTCGTTCATGGTATTCCCTCCAGTTTTGAATGTTATATATATAAATCTTCATTTTGAATTTTTATCTCCTCTATAATCATTTTCATTAGAGATACTCCTACTTGTTGATGGAGTTTAAATTGGTTCATGGCAATGGGTAGGGATGGTATGTTTATTTGTATCAATTCGATTGGTTGGTAATAATTACTTGACATATCTTTTCTATTTGCTCTTTAATTAAGCCTACTGAGCTGGGGAGATTTAAGCCTTTTTTGTTAAATCTCTTCTACTATTCTACTAGCAACTAATTTTGCTCCTTTTCCATCTACTAAATCATATATTTTATTATTTTCACTTAACCCGTTTTTCTGTAGTTCTTTAATTTTCCCTTCCAATAATGAATAATTAATATCTGGATGTTTTCCCAAATATTTAACCCCCATATTGCTTAACTCATTACAAATTAAGTCCTGATTGTCTACTAGGCTAAATATAATTGGTAAGCTTTTTTGTGATAATATTTCATAGGCAGTGCTACCTCCTGCAGTTATTACTATTTTTGAAGATAATATATAATCTTTTAGGCTATTAGGCTTATAAATCAATTTTATATTGTCAGTTATAGAGTCCTCAATTTTTCTGATATAGTCATCTTTGTACCCAGGCCCTATAATTACTTTTATCTTAGAACCCAGGTTTTTAAGCTGCTCTAATATCCTTAGTGAAACCCCATATTCATCCGTACCACCTGTAGTGATTAATATACCATCTTTGATTACATTTTTGTTTGTACCTCTATTCCAATATTCTTCTTTCATTATTAAAAATTTTGGTCCTAGTAATTGTAATTGGTTTCTAACGCCAAAATAGCCTAGTTTCTCAGCATGTATATTTCCATTATAAATAATGTCTGGTATAGATGTATCGTATATATCGTTATTATCATCTATTAGCATTAGTTTAGTTTTTTCTTTTACCATTTTTAGATATCTATTATCCCCTAAATATGAATCAAAGATAAATAGACTAATATCAAATCTATTTATCTTCTCATTATCTTCATTTAAATTGTTTGATACTACAAAATTAAAACCTGTACTACCTAATAAATCTTTTAAATCCTGGTTTATTAAAAAAATGATATTAATATCTTCGCTTATTAATTTAATCGCTTTAGCTAAAGATAAGCACCTATAAAAATGGCCATAACCTATTCCTTTACCGCCAAATGTCCTTATTAATATACTCTTCATTCAATCAAACTCCAATCCACCGGTGTCCCTTTTTTTATATCTTTCTTTACCTTTTTTCCTAGTATTTCATAGTAATATCTTGGATGTAAACCATGTCCTGGTCTAATTGATCTCATATTCTTTTCAGTTATTATATCTCCTGCTTTTATATCTTCTGTAAAAAATAGAGATCTTGAAAACACCCTATTATTCACCGTTTTTTCATCTAGATCATAATTAACTCTTCCTAATGCCTTTTCTAAGTTTCTAATTTCTTTTATCATAGATTTGAATTCATCTATTTCCATTGAAAATTCTGCATCAGGTCCTCCTATGCTTCTATCTAATATTATATGTTTTTCTACCATTTTAGCACCTAAGGCTACAGCTCCAAGTGCCACGGTACTCCCTATAGAATGATCTGACAAACCTATATCTACTCCAAATGTATTCTTCATATTTGGTATTGTTAGTAGGTTCATATCTTCATAGGGTGCTGGATATGAGCTTGTACATTTTAAAAGAATTATATTATCATTTCCCACTTTCTTACATGTATCTATTGCTTCTTTTATTTCACCTATTGTAGCAATCCCTGTTGATATAATCAAAGGTTTTCCTATTAATGCAATATATTCAATTAATAGAATGTCTGTTATCTCAAAGGATGCTATTTTATATGCAGGTGTATTTAAACTTTCTAATAAATCTACTGCAGTTTTATCGAATGGCGATGAAAATATTGTTATTCCTATATCCTTCGCATATCTAAAAAGTTCTTCATGCCATTCCCAAGGAGTATAGGCTTTTTGATAAAGTTTATATAAAGTAGTACCATCCCATAATGTCCCTTGTTTTATTTGGAAATATTCATTATCGCAATTTAGTGTAATTGTGTCGGCAGTATATGTTTGAATTTTTACTGCATCCGCTCCCGCTTCTTTAGCAGCTTTTATTGTATTTTTAGCTATTTGAATATCGTGTCCATGATTTGCTGATATTTCGGCCACGATATAGACTTTGTCACCAAACATAATTAATACCCCCATTACAATTCAAAATTCTTCGAGTAGAATGTATATATCTCTGAGTCTTGCCTCATATAATATCCAGCATTTTTAAATGCCCTAATGGAGGCAATATTATCTTTTTTTACTTTTCCTATTAATAAGTTTGAATTATATTTTTCTTTAATTAATTTTAATAATATAGTACCATAACCTTGTCCCCTGTATTCTCTGGCAATACTATAATTTATTAAATATTTATGCGCTAATATCTTATCCAGTCTAACTAAACCTATCTTTTTATTTTGTATTTCCAGTATGTACATACTAGAAGTATCTTGTTTTAACTTTGATTCAAACCATTTTACATGTTCATCGTATTTTATTTCATCTGTATTAAATGAATTTGCTCGAACCTCATAATCGTTTGCCCAGATAAATAATAAGTCGTAATCATCTTTTGTAACATTTACTAATTTATATTGATTATTATTCAGCATAAAAAGTTTCACCTTCTCTTAATTTGTACTATAACCTCTTCTGCTTAATAGTTGCATTTATATTATGTAGTTCTGGTTTTCTTTCAACAAGCTCGATTATTTCACGGAAATAAAAAGTATGTTCATTATTAAATAATTCTTTATATACTCTACTTATTAACTCATAATCCTCTTCTGTATCTAAAGTCCATCTTAAGTGTGAATAATTGACATTATTTTTATAATTCCCCAAACTAAACTTATTTGGATTATCCCATATATATGGTGTAACATGCTCCTTGTCTCTTTGTAATGTTGCTTCATTGAAAGCCTTTTCTAATGCTTCAAAACTAAATACTTCCGTGTCTAACCCTCTAGGAAAAGTTCTTTCTAATGTATTGCTAACATAATCTAAATTATTATTATTGTTTAAATAAAAATCAATTACATCATTTGTAACTTCTGGATCAATCAATGGACAGTCACTTGTTAATCTAACCACTACATCTGCCTTGTTTTCTTTAGCAGCGTAATAATATCTACTGAGTACGTCCTCTTCACTACCTCTAAAAACTTTAGCACCATATTTTAATACTTCTTCTACTATTACATCATCTTTTTTGCCTGTAGTTGTGGCAATAACTATTTCATCTATATTTTTTACTCTTTTAACTCTTTCAATTACATGCCATAACACTGTTTTCCCACATAAATCTAACATAACTTTTCCTGGAAGTCGCGTTGATCCCATTCTTGCTTGTATAATGCATACTGTTTTCATTGTTAATCACTACCTTCTATAATGTTTTAATACCTTCTCCAGTGCCATAACCACATCTTCCACATCCCCATCACTCATCTTAGGATATAATGGTATGGTTATGACTCTTTCATATAGCTTTTCTGCATTGGGACATATCCCATTTTCATAACCCATTTTTTTATAATATGGATGATAATAAACTGGAATATAATGGACATTCACCCCTATATTTTCGGCCTGTAAGGCTTTGAATATTTCTTTTCTTCCAACTTTAAACTTTTCCAGCTCCAGTTGTATCACATATATATGCCAACTAGAATTCGAAAACTTTGCTTGTTGTGGTATTATAATCCCATCTATATCTTTTAAGTACTTATTATATTTTTCAGCTATTTCTCGTCTTCTTCCTAAGAATCTATCTAGCTTATTTAATTGGCTTATACCCAAGGCACACTGAATATCTGTCATTCTATAGTTATAGCCTAAATCTAATTGTTCATAATACCAAGGGCCTTCATCTTTATTATGAAGTATTTCTCTATCTCTTGTTATTCCATGGGTTCTAAATAATTTCAATTTATTATATAATTCTTTACTATTAGTAGTAATCATTCCACCTTCACCAGTGGTAATATGTTTAACTGGATGGAAACTAAAAGTAGTCATATCTACTAAAGAACCAACTTTTTTGCCTTTATATTCTGCCCCTAGAGAATGAGCTCCATCTTCTATGACTATTAAATCATGTTTTTTAGCTATATCATTAATTTCATCTATATTAACAGGTTGTCCTGTAAAGTCTACTGGTATGATAGCTTTGGTTTTATTGGTAATCTTTTTTTCAATATCTTTTATATCTATATTGTAGGTTTCAGGATCTATATCTGCAAAAACTGGTTTCCCACCTTGGTACAATATACAATTAGCAGAAGCTGCAAAAGTTATAGGAGTAGTTATTACTTCATCCCCTTCTTTTATGCTTGCTGCAAAACAAGCTGCATGTAATGCAGCTGTACCATTAGATATAGCTACTGAATATTTTGCACCAACATAGTTTGCAAAACTTTGTTCAAATTCTCCTGCTTTAGGACCTGTAGTAAGGTAATTGGATTTTAGCACCTTTACTACTTCTTCTATATCGTCATCATCTATCCATTGTTGTCCATAGGGTAAATAAGTGTCTCTCACAGGAGTTCCTCCATATACGGCTAATTCCATTTAATTCACTTTCCTTTACTTGTTTACTAATCTAGAAATTTTGTAGCTAATATTGCATTTTGCGGTAACAAACATGGTATTCCCTCGACAATTGGGTATAATAAAAAGCTTTCCTCAGAAAAATAACAATTGTTTATTAAAATCAAATCTTTCTTCGTAACTGGACAGCATGTTAGGTTTGTTTCTTTTGCTTTACCATCTTTTTTTATTATTATTAATCCTGTTGGATTTAATGGATTAGTATTAATGCCAAAAAGTTTATGCTCAATAATATTATAACCAAGATCATTTGCCATAGAATATAAATTAGTAACATAACCATAATGCCTCATTCTGTTTCTAGCTTCTTCATTTGCAAGTTCATAAGCTGGTTCTAATAAAATTAAATATTTATTTGTTATTCTGTATAACTCCATTAAAGCTTCTCTTTCTTTCCCGCCATTAGGTTCTATTGAATGTGAAGTATAAACTATATCTATACAATTATCCTTTAGAGGTAAACAAAACAAATCTGCCACAAATAAATTGACATTACTTAGATTTTGTTTTTGTAAAAATTTTTTAGCATATTTTATTCTTGACCAAGATATATCAAAACCATAGGATGTAACTGATTTGTTTCTAATTAATTTAAGTACATTTCCTAATGTTGTCGCTTCACCAACCCCAACTTCTATAAGAGAATCATAATCTCCTATATCATCTATAATTTCAGCCAACTTTTCACAATACATATCTTTAATTTTAGGTTCTTTTTCATATGCTTTTATATAGCTACCTGCTTGAAAATCATAGCTAATCAATATATCCTCTAAGGAATTATTTGATTGCCCCTCTAAATCCTTTAAATATCGAATTATATTTCCACCATTTTCATAAACAGTCTTTATCCTATTTAAAATCTTAAATTTATCCATATTTGTCTCCTTGTCTTAATAAATAAATATCATGTTTTTATATAATATAAGTTATTTTACTTCCTTGCTAACTGCAACTTCTTTTATTGATAAAGAAGTATTAAAATTTAAATATCCTAGTTTAGCTAATTCTTCTTTTAGATCCTCCACACCTAACCATTCTCTATTCGTTCCTGAATTATATTCAAATCCTTCTTTTATAGGCTTACCACCATTTGTGAAATGTCTATCTGAGCTCCACCAGTCAAAATGTGGATATATTATGTAGTGTTTTTTATACTCATAGGTCATCCGAGAATCATCTTTAGTTATCATCACTTCATGGAGTTTTTCTCCTTCTCTGATACCTACTTCTTCTAAATTAGCATTGGGGTTCATAGCTTTGGCTAAATCCGTTATTCTAAAAGATGGTATTTTTGAAATAAAAGTTTCTCCACCTTTTGCTTCTTCTAATGCCTTAAATACTAATTCTACACCTTGTTCTAATGTTATCCAAAATCTTGTCATACGAAAATCAGTAATCGGTAGATTCTCTTCTCCTTTTTCTATTAGCCCTTTAAAAAAAGGTATAACAGAACCTCTGCTACCAGCCACATTCCCATATCTCACTACTGAAAATCTAGTTCCTTTACTTCCAGAATAGGCGTTAGCCGATATAAATAGTTTGTCTGAAACTAATTTAGTTCCTCCATATAGATTAATAGGATTTACTGCTTTATCGGTAGATAAAGCAATTACCTTTTTTACACCTCTATCTAATGCTGCATCTATTACATTTTGTGCACCATGAATATTGGTCTTTATAGCTTCAAAAGGATTGTATTCACAGGCTGGTACTTGTTTCATGGCTGCAGCATGAATTACATAGTCCACTTCATTAAAGGCTCTATACAATCTCTCCTTATCCCTTACATCTCCAATAAAAAATCTTAAGTTCTTTTCATGACTCTTAAATTTTTGTTTCATTAAAGATTGTTTATATTCGTCCCTAGAGTAAATAATTATTTTTTTAGGTTTGAATTTTTCAAATACTATTTGGATGAATTTTTCTCCAAAAGAGCCTGTCCCTCCAGTTATAAGTATTGTTTTATCATTTAGCATTATAATCCCCCACAATATAAAATTATTACTTCTTTTCCAAAAAAGCATATATGCTAGATTTCATTTCCTTATAAACATCTCCTATACCTTCAATATCTCCCTTACACAAATCCATAAAATTCTTAAAATTCTCCACTATCCTTCTACCCTTTTCCATTGGATTTTTTTCTTCATTTAGACTATCTATGCTATCTGCCAATAGTTTATAGTGGACTCTGTTCATGGGTAAAATGAAGGTTTGGAAATAATCGTTTCTTTCAATTTTTCTTAATACTTTATCTAGTTTTGCATAGGTTTTTTTGATTGATTAAAGTTTTGATTATTAATCAACTTTTCTATGATATTTATTATGTCATAGTATTCATCTATTAGTTTAAAAGCCCTTTTATAAGCTCTGTCAATCTTCTCTGACTGGGTCTTTAGATATCCTTTATCGTATTGGGTTTTATTGCCTTCAAGCCAATTATCCTCAGCAACCCTTTCCTTTAAGTGTTTATCTATTACTGATGTTAATTCTCTGAAACTTGTCCCTTCTATTTGAGCGCCTCCTTTTGTTGTGTTGATTATTTCTATATTTGGCAATGCTTCGATATAGTATTCCATCTGTTGTTTCATCCTATTGAAACCCTCATTGGTTAGTACTTCATTGCCATATACATCCTTAACCCATAATCCTTTTTCCATTTCTTTTTCTGAAACTTCTCTGCTATAATAAACACCTTCTGAATGACGTTCTTTACCTTTGTAAGCTAAGTTTTGACCTACTAGTACTATAGGATTAAAGCCTAGTTCGTACAATAGTTGTACTGTTACTACTGCAATAGATGGAGCATCTTGCATTATACTTATAGATTCTCCGTCTTGATTCTTTAGATAATAGTTAGAAACCGTATCTTGGCTAGTTATCATGTGGTATTTATCACCTGGATAGTTTATCAGAGTTTCATATCCTACACTGGAACCGAATATCACAGGTATATCTGATATTCCCTTTTCTTTAATCCTCTCGAAAACTTTTTGATTAAACACTCCGGGGTCATAAGTAGTGGCTGCATCTGGATATATATTATGATGGATCAATGTATTTATAGCTGATCCAACGCTAAATATATAAGCAAGTCCTTTTCCTTTTATATATCTAACATTCTCTATCTCTTCATCTAATGATGGTCCTGCTGCTACTAGTATGGCGGGTTTGTTTTTAAATGCACCCTTCTTTTCCAATAATATATTTGGGGTGGATAATACTTCTTTAAAGTTTTTCATACTATTTAATATCCATCTCTCTTGAAAGGCAAGATTGGTACCTATGCTAGATTTTTTATCCTTTATGGTTTCTTTGAATAAATCTAGGAACCTTTCATATTCTTCAGTGAATATGTTTTTATGACTACTCAAAACTACGTGGATATATTTACCACCTGCTTTATCAACTAATTGATTGAAGAATTTCCTAATATCTAACACATTATCAGCTAATATTATATCTTTTAATCTTAAGGAAGGTAATCTCTTTAATGAATTATAGGATAAATAGGTATATAATAATTCTGGTATTGGTTCATATATATAGTAGTTTATATCTGGATGTTTTTGTAAAAATAGATCTATATGATATCCTAATCCCGTTCCATAGAAGATTACCGTTGTATCTGGCTCTACTTCTTCATATTCTTCTATAATAGTTTCTACTTCCCTAATAGGGTTGTATTTACTATGGAGATAAAGTCTTCTTACCATCTTTTTCTATCCATATAGTTTTTTTTATCCCCTCTTCTTGTTTCTTATACTTTGATTAAAGAATTATCAATAGTATCTTCTAAAGAATTTAGCTTATTCCATAAGCTGGGATAATCGGATTTTAAAACATCTTCATTGTCAACTAATATCGCCTATTTCCACTTCTTCTGAAAACAACTTTAATAATTTCTCCTTCATATCCTTAAATAGTGGAATTATCTCATAAGATAGTATATCAGCAGTAGAAACAAAATCATTATTTTCTAGAATTTCTTCAAATTCTATCATCAGTTCTTTTAGTTCATATATGTCTTTTGCATATATATTCCATTCTTCATAGCTATTAACTATATTTTTTAGTTCATTATTGGTGTCTATGACTACAAAAGTATCCATTATCCATTTAATGCCTTCTAATAAATCCATTAATTTATACCATGATTCTTTTGATGGAGTTTTATAAAACTTATTTGATAGTATTTCTATTTCCGGAATAGCTCTTTCTAAATAATCTATGGTAGATAGTAATATTTCTTCAGTCATTCTCTTTACTGTTTTAGTTACAACCATTACTTCCCTTATATTATTAATATTGTCTAGGAAATAATCATAATAGTCATTGTAAATTATTACATCATCTATTATTAAGTGACTAAATATAAGGTTTGTAGCACTTACTATTTCATTGATTTCTTTAAACATATCATCGAGAATACATTTATTATTTTCATATTCTAAAGTTTTATCTAAAATATGTATTTTCATTAAATTACCTCCAAAAAATTGTCCGTAGTGTCAAATTTGACACTCCTATTTTTTATTAAAACCTTATATTATCAAGGGTTACATAGTTTTTTATAAAACAAAAACAATGACCCCCCATTTTC
>NZ_PPXX01000047.1 GCF_021655075.1 Clostridium sp. Cult2 | reverse complement strand
GCGTTCGTCCTGAGCCAGGATCAAACTCTCATTAAAAAAGTTTGCCTGTTTGTTTATATCTTACTCAAAGTACTTCACACTGTTAAGTTGTCTAGGTTCAATAGTGATGCTATATTAGCATAGCATATTATAAGTTTGTTGTCAATATTATTTATAAAGTTTTATGTCTCAAAATTCATTTTTTGCTTTGTCTGTGTTTCTGACAACATTTAATAACTTAACATATTTTCATCATGTATTCAATGCTTAAAAAGGAACATTATCCTCGGTTTATTCAAATATTTTATTCATTTTCTTATCTTATCTTTGAATATCTCTTTTTATTATCTTTTTATAATTGTTTTTTGCCATTAGTAATTGACTTAGTTTTTAACTGAGTTTTACCAGCTCTTCCATCTGATTTCTTACTACCCTATCATTGGGATTTAATCTATAGGCTGCTTTAATATCTTCTTTAGCTTTATCTATAATTCCTAATTTCAAATATGCTAATCCTCTGTTAAATATTATCCTATAGTCTCCATCATCATAGTCTATACCCTCGTTGAATATATTGATAGCTTTGGTTATATCCCCTAGACCAAATAAACATATGCCTAGTTCATTATATAGGTTTACATCTACTCCATCTAATTCTAAAGCCTCATAGAAGAAATCTATTGCTTCTTCGTATTCCCCTATGCCTTTATATGCTAACCCTATTAAATAAAATATATTCCACCATTCTCTGTACTTATAAGATAAGGGCATCAATTTTTTTAAAGCATTTTCATACTGTCCACTGATTAAATAGTTTAAACCTTCTTCGTAGTTTGCATCATCTTCTATTAGCTCTAACTGTTCTCTAATTTCTTGGATTCTCTCGTGATCCTTATCTAACTTCATAAATTTTTCCCATATTAGCTTAGCTTTTTGAAATTGTTCATAGTATTTATAATGATAGCCTAGTTTATAATAAGCTAAAGAAAAATCTTCATTGATATCTAGAGTACTCTCTAATTGATTGGTAGACTCTATTAAAAATGCATCCCCCTTCTCCTTCTGGTTTAAGCTGATATATTTTTTAGCAATATTTTCTAGGGTCAATGCATAATTAAATAATCCATCTATATTTTTATTATTTAAACCTATTAATGCTCTAAAGAATATAGTTCCATCGTCAATATTGTTCTCTTCAATAAGTTTGAATCCTTTAAATAAAATATAGTCTTCAATCCTTTGGTTATAGTTATAGAGTATGTTCTTATATTCATCTTTATATTTGAAATCCTTATCAATTCCTAGAATATATATAGCTCCCTCAATTAAATGGGAAATCTTCAATTCTTCTTCCATATTTCCTTCCTTTATTTCCTCTATTAAGGTATTTGTTTCTATAGGAAGAGGAATATTATCTTTGATAGTGTAGTTGCCTATCTTTATATGAGTTCCCTCTTTTAGTTGGACAAATGAAACCTTATCCGTTTTTTTTAAAAAATAGTCATCAACAATTTTCATATTTATCACCTTTAATTATAGAATTTGTTCATATACATTCTCTTTCTTGGTGTACTGGTACTTAACAGTTTAAACAAATGACCTCTATATATCATTATAAAGGAGAATAAAGCCTGACCTAAAACATAAAGTCCTACTCCCTTCAAGGTAAAATCAAAATTGAAACTTAAATGGGTGGCGAATATGTTCAATAACCATGTATTTGTTATAAAATATAAAATTATGTGGAATATAACATTGGGTATTACCCAATTAATACAATTTTCCTTCATAAATTCAAAAGCATATCTTATACTTTCTCCAGAGGAAAGATATTTTTGATAGATGGTTTCTGGCAAGGGATTTAAGGCTACGATTATTATAATACTTACAAGTCTACTTAATAATTCTTCATTGGTTCCCAATATGCCTCCAATGGAGGACAATATAAAACTACCTATCCATGCTATGAAAAAGATGCCATATACTTTCCATAGAAAATACTTAAATCCTTCCTTAAAATTATCCAAGGTTATCCTATCATAGTTAATGATATTGAATAATAGGTATAAATAGTTGGATATTAGACTACTACTTACAATAGCCATGATAAGACCTGCTAGAATAGACAATATTCCACTGAATAAAGTACTCACAACTACAATTATAGCTATATTTAAAAATGCATATACTATCCCAGTAAATACAATGACCCAATTTTTCATAAAACTATTTACACTTTTCTTTAATGTTGTTTTATTTACTAAAATAATATCTTCAAATAAGTTCAAATTTATCACTCCTTTGGGATGAATTCCGTTATATCATAGGTTTTACATCTAATAATGGAACCATCTGTATATTCAAATAGTATATAGTTTTTTTTGATTATTTCATTGTTCAATTTATAATCATTTTTTATCAATTCTTCAATGTCTATTTTAAACTTTTCAATATGAATTTTGTTGATTATTTGTTTAGTAGGTTTGTCTTTATATTGAGCTAAATATCCATTTAATAGCTTTTGATTCTTTAATATATCATGTTTATTTCTCTGGATGAAGTTTACCTCATCTCTTTCAATAAATCCTGGTATATTGGGGTTATTGTTGTTAAATAAATAATCATATTTAATCAATTCTTTAAAAACAATTAAATCATCAAAAGCTTTTTCCCTATAGAAATCCAATAGTATTTGATATAATCTATTTCTACTATGGGATATAGTATGGTATTTCTTCTCCTCCCAATAACCTAAAAAATCTTCAAAGAAATCAAAGGGAGTTTTATATTTGTTGTTTACCAGATATTCTAATGAGTTTTGAAAAAAGCCTTCATTATAGTATTTTTCAACTAAATCTTCTATCCCTTTTAATTTTAACATCTCACCATATGAAATATATTCGGTCTCTAATACTTCATAGGGAGGTGCATCTAAAAATTTAAAATTATATTTATCCTTATTCTTTCTCAGCCCAGACCCTTTTAATAGTTTTAAAAAGCCTAATTGAATCTTTTCTGGTCTAATTCCATATACATCATTAAAGGATTCTTTGAAGCTTTTATAGTTTTCATATGGCAGACCAGCTATTAAATCCAAATGCTGATGGATATTTTGGTTCCTTTTAATTTCTTTACATACCCTTTTTAATTTATTAAAATCCGTAGTCCTACCTACTGCTTCTATGGTTTTAGGGTTAGTAGATTGGACTCCTATTTCAAATTGGAAAAGCCCTTCTTTAGCTTTTTTAATGAAATCTAACATCTCCCTATCTAGTAGGTGGGCTGTAACTTCAAAATGGAAATTAATATCCTTTGGGTCTTTCTCCATAATAAAATTCATTATCTCCATGGCATATTTCTTATTTGCATTAAAGGTTCTATCTACAAATTTTACCTGTTTCACCTTTGATTTTATCAATCTATCTAAATCTTCCTTTGCCCTGTCTAAACTAAAATATCTAACCCCTTTAATGGTAGAGGATAAACAAAATTGACAGTTGAAAGGACAACCTCTTGAGCTTTCAAAATAGACGATTTTATTCTTAAAATCATTTGCCATATCCCCATAGGGTGAAGGTATGGAATCTAAATTTTCAATTAATAATCTAGGAGGATTTTGTATTATCCTATTGTCCTCTCTATATATTATGCCGTTTATTTTGCCATATTCAGATTTATCATCTATAATGGTTTTTAATAGTTCCTTAAAGGTAGCTTCGCCTTCCCCATAGATAATAAAATCTATAAACTCATGTTTTTCTAAAATTCTATCTCCATCAAAGGATACTTCTGGTCCCCCTAAGATAATCTTTATCTCTGGGTTGATAATCTTTAATATTTCACATATTTTTAAGGTCTCTTCCCTATTCCAAATATAGGTGGAAAATCCTAAGACATCTGGATTTTTCTTATATATTTCTCCTGCTATATAGTCAATATTTTGGTTGACAGTAAATTCCATCAATTCAATAGGGGCTATATCATTAGAGTAAGATTTTAAATATCGAATGGATAGAGCTGAATGGATAAATTTAGAATTTAAAGTGGTCAATATAATATTCATACTATTCTACCTTCCTTTATAAACTATTTACATTATAGCACAATAGAACTATTTCTACACCCTTAGTAGAAAATTTAAATATTTGTATTTTGTCCTATTTTGTCTTATTGAAGGTTTTCTAAAAAAAGTATAGAATAGTATATAGTATAAAAAAGAATATTAGGATAACAATTAATGAAAGGGGTTATTAAATGAGAGAATTCGACAAAATATCAATCCAAGAAATGTCCAAAGAAGATATGTTAATGATTCTTGAAGCCTTAGAATATACAGGCTCAAATACAAAGATTGAATCTTTTATAGAATTAAAGAACAATATTATAAAGGAGTTAAGTGCTTTAGCTGATAGCACGGAAGAAGAATTTGTGGAATATTTAAATAGATAATTAGTAAACCTTCCCAGTGGGAAGGTTTTAATTATTAATAAATCTGTATATACCTGATTTAGTTTTTAAGTGGATAATTGTTTTATTGTCTATATCTTCCCTTTTGATAACTTTGGATTTATTCAATAGAGAATGATAGAAAACTTGTCCTTCTTGGAACTTAAAAATATCAGGTAGATTGTATTCATCAATTTTTAATAGTTTTGGGTCAATTCTTCCATTCCTTAGATTATAAACATATTGGGCTAATTCATAATAATATTTGTCTACTGAAAAATTAATATTTGGATTAGCCTCTTTATAGAAATTAATACATTTCCCTATGGTTGTGCTAGGTTTAGCTTTCTCTAATAGAACCTTCAAACAATCCTCTAAGGTTTTAAATCTATGGGAAAATGATATGTTTAAGGTGTTTAAAGCGTATATTTTATTTTGTTCAAATTCAATAGCATATTTACCCTTATATTCTTCAAGGGAAATTCTAAATAATTTCTTATATCTTTCTAAAAACTCAATTTGTGAAAAGTTTATTACTTCCTCTTTCAGTTCGTATATTATATCTTCTTTTCCCAATATAAGATAATAGATTAGTTTTGATAATAGTAATCCTTCTATTAAAACCTCCACATTTCCTGTGGTAAATAGTATATTCTTAATTATCTCTTCTCTAATGGAGCTAAAATCTTTATTAGCTAATATAATAGGTAATAGACGATAGTAAAGGGTATCGTCTTTATCCCTCCAATAGATATTAGGTTCTAATCTACCTAATATATTCATTAAGGAAGGATTTTCTCCATGCCTATAGTATTTCCAAAGATTAATTTCCTCTTTATATCTAATATAATCTATATCCACCCTTACAGTTTCCTCTGATGGTAATAATGATTTAATTGTTAGTACCACTAAATCCGTTATATGAGAGGGGCCATTATTTGCCCTAATATCTTCATCAAATGTAACCATCAGAGGATTAATAACTCTTTCTAAATCCATTATATCTACTCCTACATTTTATTTGGAGCTTCTATTCCAAGTAATGATAAACCTGTTTTTATAACGGTTTTTGCTGCAAATACTAAATTCAATCTAGCCTTTTTTAATCCTTCTTCTGCTGATAGGATTGGACAGCTATTGTAAAACTTATTAAAGGCTTTTGCTATTTCAACTATATGTCTTGTTACAAAGGATGGCTCATATTTTTCCAAAGCATCTATTACTGCATTATGGAAATTATATAATAATCGGATTAAGTTTATTTCATCTTCTTCCTTTAGTAGAGTATAATCTACTTGATCCTCTAGATTAAACTCCCCTTTCTCTAAAAGGCTATTAGCCCTAGCATGGGTATATTGAACATAGGGACCTGTTTCTCCTTCAAAGCTAAGGGTTCTTTCCCAACTAAATACATAGTCTTTAATTCTGTTGTTGAATAGTTCTTGGAATACAATTGCTCCTACCCCTACTTGTTTTGCTACTTCTTCTTTGTTTTCCAAGTCTGGATTTCTTTCTTCTATTATCTTTAATGTGCTTTCAATGGCTCTATTTAATACATCTTCTAAGAATACAACTCTTCCTTGTCTTGTAGATAGAGTTCCATCTTCTAGGCTTACCATCCCAAAAGGAATGTGGACACAATCATAAGCCCAATCATACCCCATTAAATCTATAACCTTTATCCATTGTTTAAAATGAAGGTTTTGTTGTGAGGCTACTACATAAATATTTTTATAGAAATCATAGTGTTCTTTTCTATATATGGCTGCAGCTATATCTCTAGTAGCATAGAGAGTTGAACCATCACTCTTTTTGATTAAAGCCGGAGGCATACCATAGGGTTCTAAGTCCACTATGGAGGCTCCTTCTGATTCTTGTAATAGCCCTTTTTCCTCCATCTCTTCTATGACTTTAGGCATTTTATCTGAGTAGAAACTTTCCCCTGCATAGGAATCATATTGGATATTTAATAAATCGTATACCTTGTTAAATTCCTTTAAACTAATATCCCTAATCCATTGCCATAATTCTAAAGCCTCTTCATTTCCCTCTTCCAATTCTTTGAACCAATATCTTGCTTCATCCCTTAAGCTTTCGTCTTTTTCTGCTTCCTCATTAAATCTTACATACAATTTCAATAGTTCATTAATAGGGTCTCCTTCTATTACCTTCATATCCCCCCATTTCTTATAGGCAGATATGAGCATTCCAAATTGGGTTCCATAATCTCCTAAATGGTTTAGTCTAACGGTATTAAAACCTTGGAATTTAAATATCTTTTCTATGGCATTTCCTATTACCGTAGTTCTAATATGGCCTATATGGAAAGGTTTGGCTATATTTGGTGATGAAAATTCTACTAATACAGTCCTATTCTTTCCTACATTAGTTGAACCGAAATTTTCCTTCTCCTGGGCTAGACTTGTTAGTACCGTTTCAACTAATTTGGCCTTATTTATAAAAAAGTTAATATAGGGACCAGCATTTTCAACTTTTTTAAAATATTCTCCAACTTGAATTTCCTTTGATAACTCTTCTGCTATTAAATTGGGAGCTTTTCTAAAGGTTTTGGCTAATCTGAAACATGGAAAAGCATAATCACCCATATCATAATTTGGTGGAATTTCTATTAGAGATTCAATTTCTTCTTCATTTAAACCCTCTACAACTTTAATAATGGAATTCACAACTTCTTTTTTAAAATCAATCATCTTGTTTTACCTCCTTCAATAAATATTAAAAGCTCTCATCCCTAAATAAGAGACGAGAGCTACCCCGTGTTACCACTCTTGTTGGCCATGGCCCACTCGAAGTTTTTAACGCAACTAGCGTAATATCCTACTGATATTTCAGACATATCCTCAAGGGTCCTCTTCGAATATAGCTTTGTGCTGGCTTCCACCATCCCAGTTCGCTAAAACAAAGGAATATATTCTACTCTCCCTTTCAAAGGTTTTTAGATATATGGTTATTAATCTATAATATACAATAATAATACAAATAATTCAAGAACTATTTAAGTTCTATCACTGTAACTCCATCCCCACCTTCCCCATATTTTCCACTTCTAAAGGTTTTAATGTGTTTATGTCCTCTCACATAGGATTTTATTCCTTCCCTCAATACTCCTGTTCCTTTACCGTGGATAATATAGGCTTCTTTAAGGCCTGCTATATATGCATCATCTATATATTTATCTAAATCCAATAGGGCTTCATCTAAGGTGTTGCCTCTTAAATCTATTTCATTTTTTATAGTTGAGGATTTAGATTTTATTATTTTTTTAGTACTGGTTTTAGTTCTATCTGATTCTATTTCCTTTGACCGCCTCAAAGTAGAAATGTGAACATTAACTTTCATAATCCCTACCTGAACTTGAACATTTCCATTTTCATCAGGAAGTTCAAGGACATTTCCAATTTGATTTAATGATAGTACTTCTACCGTTTCCCCTATTTTTAAATTTTTAGGTACTTCTTTAGATTTTACATTTAATACCTTTTGGGATAGGGAACCTTCTACTTCATCTAGTTTTGATTTTAATCTTTCTTGAACTTCATGAATCTTTTTGTTTCTATCCTTTTCTATTTCAGTGGATATTTCCCTTAACTCATTTACTATCTGGGTGGATTCATCTTTTGCAGCCCTAAGAATATCTCTTGCTTCTTCTTTTGCTTTAAGGATTATCTTTTCTCTATTAGCTTTTGTTCTTTCCTTTTCACTTGTTAATTCTTCTTTAAGCCTTTCTATTTCAGTTTTTAATTTTTCTGCTTCAAAACGATTTTCTTCTATAATCTTTCTATCCCTATCTATGGCTTGTAATACATCTTCAAATTCTACATTTTCCTTAGATACTAAGGTTTTAGCATAATCTATTATATAATTTTGTAAACCCAACCGTTTGGATATTTCAAAGGCATTGGATTTCCCAGGGACTCCAATGGATAGTTTATAAGTTGGGCTTAAGGTTTCTACATCAAATTCTACAGAAGCATTTCTAACTCTATCTGTAGTTAGAGCATATATTTTAAGTTGACTGTAATGGGTTGTAGCTATGGTTCTAATGTCTAATTTTAATAGATGGTCTAATATAGACATGGCTAAAGCTGCCCCTTCTGTAGGGTCTGTTCCTGCTCCTAATTCATCGAATAAAACTAGACTGTTTTGTTCCACTGTATCCAGTATATTGACTATATTGGTCATATGGGAGGAAAAAGTACTTAAAGACTGCTCTATACTTTGTTCATCTCCAATATCTGCAAATACTTGGTTAAACACTCCAATTTCAGAATTAAAATCCGCTGGAATATGAATGCCTGATTGAGCCATTAAAGTTAGCAACCCAACGGTTTTTAATGTTACGGTCTTGCCGCCTGTATTTGGTCCTGTAATAACTAAGGTGTTAAATTCTTTCCCTATATATATATCTATGGGAACTACCTCTTTTGAGTCTAGAAGAGGATGGCGAGCTTTTTTAATATTTATATAACCTTCCCTGTTTAATATGGGCTTTGTTCCATTCATTTCCAATGCTAATTTCCCTTTGGCAAATATAAAATCTAATCTCTGTAATATATTTTGGTTATTCCTTATATTTTCTACCTCTGCTGCTACTAAGGAGGATAGTTCTTTTAGAATCCTTTGAATTTCTTCCCTTTCCTTTATCTCAAGCTCTCTTAGTTCATTATTTAATTCAACTACGGCCATAGGTTCCACAAAGAGGGTTGCCCCACTGGAAGACTGGTCATGGACTAAACCTGGAAAATAGCTTTTGTTTTCCTGTTTTATTGGCACTACATATCTACCTGCTCGCATAGTCACTAGACTATCCTGTAAGAATTTTTTGTACTTAGGAGAGTTTATGATGGAATTTAGTTTATTCCTTACGGAGTCATTCTTATTTATTATCTGCCTTCTTATGTTTTTTAATGTAGGGCTAGCATTATCGGATATTTCATTTTCATTGATTATTGCATTATTTATTTCTTCTTCAATATGTTTTAGAACCCTTAAACTATCTATTAATTCTTGAACTATTGGATATTTGGATACTTCATCTTCTTTCAACTCTTTAATATATTTTTTTAAACTTCTAGAGACTCTAAGGGAATCTGAAACCTTAAGCAAACTGCTTGGTTCTAAGGTACCACCTATTTCAGCCATTTTTAATTCACGGGATATATCGAATATACCAAAGAGAGGTGGATTTCCATTCTTCACTATTAGTCCTAGAGCTTCTTTGGTTTCTCTTTGTAGATATTCTACCTCCTCTATGGAGAGGGATGGTTTAATATCCTTTACCATGCGTTTACCTAGTTCAGATTCTGTATTTTCCATTAGTTTATCAATGATCTTTCCATATTCTAGTACTCTTAATGTTTTTTCATTCATATTCTCACCTCAAACTATATAACCCCTCTAAAATAATGCCCTTTAGTTATATCTTTTTTATTTCTATAGCCTTTAATATATTCCATTACTTCTTTTTCTGATATATTGCCTTTGGCATAATCATAATACATCTGTTGTATATCCTTAATATTCCGCCTTTCAAAGGTAAAGTCTAATCTTATCATATTTACTCCACTGTCAAATATTTTATTTAAACTGTCTAGGACCATAAGAGGTAGACTATTATAAATAGTCGTAATCTCTCCTTTTCTTTCCATATAGAAATTCATTCCTTTTCTATCCTTAAGTCCATAGCCTTTACTATAGGGACAGGTATTACAGTTTGAATCATCCTTACAATTCTTTACAAGAGACATAGGACAATGTTTGGTTGTCATCAATGGCAAATATCCATATCCAATGGTTTCATAATCTATAGATTCTTTACTGCATATCTCCTCTATTTGTTTCATATTTAATTCTGGAGATAATGTAATGGTTTTTAATCCTAAATCCTTTAATGATTTCACCGTAAAACTATTGAATATATTTAATCCAATATTACCATGAACTCTTGTATTGAAATTATCCTTTAACCATTGTATAGTTCCTAAATTGGAAGCAGACACTCCATCTATTAAATCCTTTACCGGATTAATCCTTGTTTTTAAACCATTAAAATCTTCTTTGTACAATATTTTATCCGTCAATAGAAATACTTCTTTTCCTTTTTCTTTTGCTTCTATTATAGCTTCTTCTAAATCTTCCTGAAATCCAATATATAATCTATCTAATTTGGATAGATCTAATTGTTGAAATTGCTCTTTTTTTAATACTGAAATACCGATATTATTCCTATTTTCTCCTTCTTTTTTGGTGAATTTAAAATATTTATTGATTTTAGTATCATATTCTTTTTGAGAAATAGGATTCCTTTTATGAAAATTTTTCCGCCAATTATCCAATTTTTCAATAGAATCTCGTCTAAGGCCATTTATTACACTAATGGGTAGAAAAGAACCTTCCTCTAGATTGATTTTAGAACTTTCCAAATAATAGACGGTGTCATTTAGTTTTGACAATTGGTCTAATACTCTATCCTTGGATAATTCTACTCTTTTCCCTTTCTCAACCTCTTCAGAGGAGACAGTTTTAAAGTTTTTATCTTTATATTTTATTATTAACTCTGCTGGTTTACCTATGGATATATTCATCTCCATTTGGATAGGGTATTTTATTTTGCTATTTTGGTAGGATTCCTTTGCTTTATTTAATAGTTCATCACTTGGGATTCCTCTATTATCAGGTCTATCATAGGAGATAAAATCTCTACCAAAATCTTTAAACATTATACCTTTTGTGAAATCCCTGTTAAAAATTTGGAGTATGTCATTTTTATCCTCTTCTGTTATGGTTTTTACTCCTAAGTCCAAGGCTTTTCTATAATTCTTAACTATAGTAGCAACATATTCCGGTCTTTTCATTCTACCTTCTATTTTTAAAGAAGCTATTCCGCTATTTACTATAGTATCTAAGTATTCTATTGTATTTAAGTCCTTTGGACTTAATAAATATTTCTTATTCCAATGATTTGAAAGGGTTGTATCATCATCATAGTGAATAATGGTATAAGCCATTCTACAAGGTTGGGCACAGGTTCCCCTATTTCCACTTCTTCCACCTATTATGCTACTCATGAGACATTGACCAGAATAGGAAACACATAAGGCTCCATGAATAAAGCCTTCCAGTTCTATATCTGAGTTCTGGTAGATATTTTTAATTTCATCTAAGGGGGTCTCTCTTGCTAAAACCACCCTATTAAATCCTAATTTTTGCAAAAAAATAGCCCCTGGTAAATTGTTTATTGTCATCTGTGTGCTGCCATGTAAATGGAAATCAGGGAAAAATTCCCTGACCAAAGAAGCAAGACCTAAATCCTGTACAATAATCCCATCTACATCTATTTCATATAGATATCTAATATAATCTAATGTCTTCTTCATTTCCCTGTCATCTATTAATATATTAACAGTTATATATACCTTTACATTTCTTAGGTGGGAATATTCTACAGCAGATTTTAACTCTTCATAATCAAAATTTGAAGCAAATTGCCTTGCATTGAATAATTTTCCCCCTAAATAGACAGCGTCAGCACCATTTTCTACAGCTGCAAATAAACTTTCCATACTACCAACAGGAGCTAATAGTTCTACTCTTTTGTTTAACACTGAATTAGATTTCCTCCTTATTGAATATATTTTTCTCCTTATCATACAATTTCAATGCTTCTTCTAATTCTTTTTTACTCTCTATTAATTGTATTTGACTGTTGTATACTTTATCCTGGAGTTTTTTAATCATATTTTGGTTGTCCTGTAATTCCTTTTCTTTTAATTTTAAAGCTTGATTGTAATTTTCAATTTCTTTACTTAACTTTTCATTTTCTCTTCTTAAATCCAATAGTTCATCTTTGTAAGTATTACAATCAATATCCAATTCTTCATTCTTCTTTTTAATGTCCTCTAATTGGTTTATAATGTTTTCATAATTTTCCATGGGGATTTTAGATTTATTTTTAAGTGATTCTAATTCCCTTATGGATCTATATAGTTCATCTGAAATATTCAGGGCAGCCAAAGTAGCAGCCATAGAGCTACTCAGTCTATCATTTTTAATTGTCATCTCTTTTATCTTTTTATCCACATATGTAGCCAATTTGTGAACATACTCTTCAGAGCCATTCCCAATTACCGTAAAGTTACGACCATCAATTAGAACGTTAGTTTTGATTTTTTCTGTCATAACTTATCCACTCCCTTTTTTATCTTTAACTAAGTATTCTACATAATTCTCCATAATCCTCTATTTTTTTTAAAAATATTTAATATGCTTCTTAACTCCTAAGTTTTGCATCTAATTCATTTTCTAAATTCTCTATTATCCTTTGGTGAATTGTATTTACTTCTTCATCTTTTAAGGTTCTATGGTAAGATCTATAGGTTATGGAAAAGGCTACACTTTTTTTGCCTTCTAATATTTGTTTTCCTTCATATACGTCAAATAGTTCTACTTTTTCAATTAATCCTTCACCATTTTCTACTATTATCTTTTCCAAATCCCCAACTAATATATTACTATCTACTACTACTGCTATATCCCTTAAAATAGCTGGATATTTAGGTAAAGGTCTATATTTTCTATCTAGGTTAGCTTCCCTGACTATAGTGTCAAAGTTTAATTGGGCTACATATACTCTAGTATCTATATCATAGTTTTCTAGTACATCCATGTGTATTTCTCCTAATGTACCTATATTTTCTCCATCTAATAAAATATTGGCTGTTCTATTTGGATGGAAGGTTGGATTGTTCTCTTCTTTCGTATATTCTAAATCCTTTATCCCTAACCTTTCTAAAAGAGTTACTACTACTTCTTTTAAGTCATAAAAATCAATATCACCATACATGCCTATGGACAAAGTTTTTTCCTCTTTTGGTAGGTCCTTTAAAGGTAATTCTTTAGGGATGAAAATGTTTCCTATTTCATAAAGATAACATACTTTTACTCCATGGTTATAGTTTCTACTTAATAGGTCTAACATATTTGGAATAAGAGTAGTCCTCATTACACTATAATCTTCCCCAAGGGGATTTATTAATTTTATATAATCTCTCAATTTACTATCTGGTTCTACCTTTATTTTATCATATACCTTTGGGCTTATGAAAGAGTAAGTTATAACTTCATTTATTCCTAACCCCTGTAGAATAATACTCGCTTTGTCTGATACTATTCGACTGTAGGGTTTTTCTCCTCTTGTAAATACCCCTACTAAAGGTTGGGTTGGTATATTATGGAATCCATATAACCTTCCTATTTCTTCTATTAAATCTGCTTCAATATTTAAATCCAATCTATAGGTGGGAATATTAACATCTATATTATTTTCATTTAAATTGGTTTTTAAATCCAATCTTTCAAGATAGTCTACCATTTGATCTATATTTAAATCCGTTCCTAGTAGGTTGTTTACTTTTTCTGGTCTTAATTGGATAATCTTTTCTTCCCTTATATTTTCATAGACATCCATATAGCCTTTTACAACTTTTCCAGCTCCAATTTCTTCAACTAATTGACATACCCTTTCAGCAGCGGTTTTGCAAAGATTTGGGTCTAATCCCTTTTCAAATCTAGCAGAGGCTTCTGTCCTCAGGTTATGTTCTTTAGAAGTAAGTCGGACGGATTTATCGTCAAAATTAGCAGCTTCCAATAATACTGTGGTGGTTTCCTCTGTAACCTCTGAGTCCATTCCACCCATTACTCCAGCTATACCAATTGGGTCTACTCCATCTGTAATAACTAGATTATTATTGGTAAGGGTTCTTACTTGATCATCTATGGTTTTAATCTTCTCTTCATCTTTTGCCCTTCTAACTAGAATCTTTTTATTCTTTAATTTATCTAAATCAAAGGCATGAAGAGGTTGCCCAAATTCTAGCATAACAAAATTGGTAATATCAACTATGTTGTTTATTGGTCTTATCCCTGCTTCCATAAGATTGATTTGAAGCCATAAAGGGGATTCCTTTATCTCTATATCCTTTATTACTCTTGCATAATATCTATTGCAAAGGTCTTTATCTACTTCTATGGATTCTACATAATCTTTTATATCATGGACTTCATCTTTCACCATTATTTTAGGTAGTTTCAGTTTTTTATTAAAGGTGGCAGCCGTTTCCCTTGCCATTCCTATTATACTTAAACAATCTGGTCTATTTGGAGTTATTTCTAATTCAATTATTTCCCCATATAGTCCCAATATTTCATCAATGGGGGTTCCTAAGGGATATTCCTTATCTAGTACGAAGATGCCATCCCTTTGGTGTTTGGGGATTACACCGTCTTCATAGCCCAATTCTTTTAAAGAACAAAGCATTCCGTTGGATTCTACCCCTCTAAAATCTGTTTTCTCTATTTGAATATCCTTAGGGAGTTTGGCTCCAATTATAGCAACGGGCACATAATCTCCTATCTTTAAATTGGTTGCGCCAGTGACTATTTGTATGGTTTCTTCTCCAATATTCACCATAATAACCAATAGTTTATCTGCATCTTTATGTTTCTCGATTTTTTCTATTCTACCAACTAAAACCTTTTCAATGCCTCTATCCAGTGAAATAATGGATTCAACATGGGAACCAGATAGAGTTAGATTATCTGCTAATATTTTAGAATCTACATCTAAATTTATATATTCTTTTAACCATTTCACAGGTAATAACATTTTAATCCTCCTCAAACTTATTAAAATTGTTCTAGAAATCTATTGTCATTTTCAAATAATAATCGTATATCGTCTATTCCATACTTTACCATGGCTATCCTATCAATTCCCATTCCAAAAGCAAATCCACTGTATTTTTCTGGATCTATACCACAGTTTTCAAGAACCTTTGGATGTACCATTCCACAACCTAGAAGCTCCATACTCCAACCAGTGCCATCACATACAGGGCAACCTTTCCCTTTACAACTGAAACAGGATACATCTACCTCTGCACTAGGTTCTGTAAATGGAAAATGATGAGGTCTAAATCTGGTTTCCATATCCTTTCCAAATAGCTGTTTTATGAATATATCTATGGTGTCAATTAAATTGGCCATAGTAACCTTTTCATCGATTACCAATCCTTCTAATTGATGGAACATAGGCGAATGGGTATCGTCTACATCATCAAATCTAAAGGTTCTCCCAGAAGAAACTATCTTTAGTGGAGGTTTTATACTTTTCATGGCTCTTATTTGTACTGGTGATGTATGAGTTCTCAATAGAATATCTTCTGTTATATAGAATGTATCGGATAAATCCCTTGATGGGTGGTTTTCTGGAGAATTTAAAGCGTCAAAATTGTATTCTACTTTTTCGATTTCTGGTCCTTCTACTACACTAAATCCCATGCTAATAAATAGATTCTCTAATTCTTCAATGGTGGCAACTAATGGATGACGATGACCTAGTTTTTTCATCCTTTTAGTTATGGTAATGTCTATCTTTTCCCTTTCTATTATCTCTTGTTTTAACTTTTCTTTAAATCTGACTCTTGCTTCCGATAGCTCTTCTTCAATCTCCTGTCTAATCTCATTGGCCAATTGACCAATAACCGGTCTTTCTTCCTTTGATAGTTTTCCCATTTCTCTAAGAATAGATGTCAATTCCCCTTTTTTACCCATATACTTTATTCTTATATCTTCTAGACTGTCTAAATTGCTTAAGGATTTAATATCAGATATTGCTTCTTCTTTGATTTTACTTAACCTATCTCTCATAATACGACTCCTTTCTTGTAAAAAAACAAGACCTACTCTCGAAAACAAAGGTCCTAATGTCAAACTATTTACTAGATTATAGCACCTATAACCTCAAATTACAAGAATTATTGGCTTCGTTGCCTTATAGTTTCATACATTATTATTGATGAGGCAATTGCTGCATTTAAGGATTCAGCATCTCCTATCATAGGTATTTTGATTAAGCTGTCAGCTAATGTTTCTAAGGATTTGGATACTCCTTTAGATTCATTTCCAATAATTAATATTGAAGGTATATTGAAATTAACATTTTGAATGAACTTTTCTCCCTTAAGGGAGGTAGAATAAACTTTAATATTTCTATTCTTTAACTCCTTAATTATTTCTATTCCATCTGAATAATGATATATGGGTACTCTAAATATGGACCCCATGGTAGCTCTTACAACCTTGGGATTATAAATATCTACACAGCCTTCTGTAATTATAATTCCATCTACGCTAAAAGCATCAGCAGTTCTAATAATAGTACCCATATTGCCTGGATCCTGAACTTGATCTAATAATAATATAAAAGGATTATCTATATCATATATATTCTTAATAGAATCCCTTTTAAAACTTGCAACTGCTAAAACCCCTTGAGGATTTTCCATATCAGATATTTCTTTATATAATCTATCTGGAACCTTTATCAGTGAATTATTGTCTATAATTTTTTCTAATAATCCTTCTCCCCCTCTAATATTATATAGCTCATCGGAGATGATAATATTTCTTAGGGGGTAATTGTTGTCTATACATTCTTCCACTATTTTAATCCCTTCCACAATAAAAGATTCTTTTGCCCATCGTTCTTTTCTTCTATATAGGCTTTTAATTTCCTTTATTGTGGGATTAGAAGAACTTGTAATATAAATCATGGATTAATCACCAGCATTCTTCTCGATTTTTTCTATGTCCCCGTTACTTCCTATGACTATTAGTGTATCTCCTTTCATTATCATATCATCAGCATAAGGAGATATATTTATATCTTTTCCTCGTTTAATTGCCATAACATTGACTCCATATTTACTTGGAAGTCTTAATTCTTTTAATGTTTTGTTTTCCCAGGGTTCTAATGCATTTATTTCTAATATACTATAATCTGGGGAAAGTTCTATAAAATCCAATATATTTGTTGAAACCAAGTTATGGGCAACTCTAACTCCCATATCCCTTTCTGGAAATATTATTTTATCTGCACCTATTTTGGATAAAACCTTTCCGTGTAAAACATCATGGGCTTTTGCTATTACCTTTTTCACTCCTAGCTCTTTGGCTATTAAAGTTGCCATAATAGAAGCTTGATAATTGGAACCAATGCTAACAATTACCACATCAAAATTTCTAATACCCAATTCCTTTAAAACATTTTCATCAGTAACGTCTGCCTGTACTGCATAGGTTACATATTCAGATATTTCCTGAACCTTATCCCCATCTGCATCTATGGCTAGCACCTCATAGCCTAGGTTATGGAGAGTCCCAGCAACGCTTGCCCCAAATCTACCGCATCCGATAACAACAAATTGTTTCATTTTATAATTCCTCCTATCCAACCATTATATTACCTTCAGAATACCTATAGGGATATTGATTCTTATTCTGTGCAAATGCAAAAGCCATAGTCAATGCACCAACTCTACCAGCATACATGGTTAAAGTTATTATAAGCTTCCCAAAATCTGATAAATTTGGTGTAATGCCTCTTGATAATCCAACAGTTCCAAAGGCGGAAGTGGTTTCAAAAAGTACATCTAAAAAATTTGACTCCTCTGTTATAGTCAATATTATGGAAACTGCTAAAATCAAAGTAAGTCCAATACTAGCTATGGCTAAGGATCTATTTACTATATTTTGGTTTAATCTCTTTTTAAATACTACTACATCCCTATCTCCTCTAATTACCGACATGGTTGCTAAAAATATGGTACCAAAGGTCGTAGTTTTAATACCTCCTGCTGTAGATCCAGGAGAACCTCCAATAAACATCAATATAATCATTATGAAAGCAGTGGTATCATGTAGCATTGAAATATCAACAGAGTTAAATCCAGCTGTCCTAGTGATTACCGATTGAAAAAAGGCTGATAATAACCTTTCTCCTTTGGTTAAATTAAGAAGAGTATCTGGATTGTTTTGCTCTATTAAGTAGAATATTATCATTCCTGTTATAATCAATATTATTGTAATGCTAATGACCAATTTTGAATGTAGGTGAAGCTTATTAAAGGTACGGTTTCTAGATATATCAATATATACACTAAAACCTAATCCACCTATTATGACCAGTAGACCTATGGTTATATTGACTACAAAATCTCCTACGAAGGGTATTATGCTATTTCCTATTATATCAAAACCAGCATTACAAAAAGCGGAAATGGCATGAAAGATGGAAAACCATATTCCTTTAGTGGTTCCATATGTTGGTATAAATCTTGTTGATAATAATAAAGCCCCTATACCTTCAATGATAAAGGTAGAAAATATAACGTATCTGGTAAGCCTTACTAATCCAGACATAGTTTCCTGATTTAATTGTTCCTTTATTACTAACCTTTCTTTTAAAGTTATCTTCTTACCTATGAGCAAAGCCACAATTGTAGCCATGGTCATAAATCCTAAACCGCCCATTTGAATTAATAGGATTATTATTATTTGCCCGAACAAAGACCAGTATTCTGCAGTATTAACCACTACCAATCCAGTGACACAAACTGCCGAAGCAGAAGTGAATAAGGAGTTAATGAATCCAATACTTTCCCCTGTTTTTGTAGCTATGGGCAAATTTAATAATATAGCTCCTAATAATATTAAAATGCCAAATCCTAATGTCAATACTCTTGGAGGGTTTAGTTCAAATTTTTTTATACGTTCTCTTATACTATTCATCGTTGACCTCCTATAAATATAGCCACAAATATTGTACCATAAATAGCTCTAAACTATTATATAAGAAATAAAAAAGTTCCGAGGCCGGAACTTTTAATTACATACCTTTTGCTATTTCAACAAGTTTTGAAAAGCCTTCTGGATCGTGAATTGCCATTTCAGATAATACTTTTCTATTGACTTCAACATTAGCTTTTTTTAGCCCATTGATAAATGTACTATAATTCATACCATTTAATCTGGCTGCAGCATTTATTCTTGAAATCCAAAGTTTTCTAAAATCTCTCTTTCTTTGTTTACGTCCTGAATAAGCATAGTGTAATGATTTCATAACTGCTTGATTAGCAGGTCTATATAATTTG
>NZ_PPXX01000046.1 GCF_021655075.1 Clostridium sp. Cult2 | reverse complement strand
AGTAGCATTTCCTTTCATTCTTCCTCTATGAACTCTACGATATTTTACTCTTTTAGGCATTAACATTTTACCTTTCCTCCTTCCTACAAGCTATTTATAAACTAGTTTGTTGAATCCTTCTCCCTTGTCTTATCATCTTCATCTACTTTTTTAGTAGGAAGAATCTCTCCTTTATATATCCAAACTTTTACTCCTAGTTTTCCATAGGTAGTGTCCGCTTCTGCAAACCCGTAATCAATATCTGCTCTTAAAGTTTGAAGAGGTATAGTCCCTTCACTATAACCTTCAGTCCTTGCCATATCTGCTCCTCCAAGTCTTCCAGACACAGATGTTTTTATACCTTCAGCGCCAGACCTCATAGTTCTTTGAATTGCTTGCTTCATTGCTCTTCTGAATGAAACCCTTCTTTCAAGTTGGGCAGCAATATTTTCCGATACTAATTGAGCATCTAACTCTGGAACTTTCACTTCTTCAACATTTATAATTACATTTTTCTTAGTCATTTTTTCAATGTCTTTTCTTAAAGATTCAACACCAGAACCGCCTTTACCAATAACCATACCTGGTTTTGCAGTATAAATTGAAATCTTAATTCTGTTGGCAGCTCTTTCAATTTCCATTTTCGAAATCCCGGAGATAAACAGTTTTTCTTTAATATATTCTCGAATTTCATAGTCTTCTATTAACAATTCATCAAAATTCTTTTTATCTGCATACCATTTGGAATCCCAATCCTTGATTATTCCTACTCTTAATCCATGTGGGTTAACCTTTTGACCCATTAACTATCCCTCCTTTTCTACTCTCTTTCTTTAACTACAACTCCAATATGACTAGTTCTTTTTAATATCGGATAAGCCATTCCTCTTGCTTTAGGTCTCCATCTTTTAAGTTGAGGTCCATCGTTGGCATAGGCTTCTTTCACATATAAATTATCTCTATCCAAATTAAAATTATTTTCTGCATTAGCAATAGCAGAGTTCAATACTTTTTCAAGTTCTCTTGCACCTTTTTTAGGTGTGAACCTAAGGATTGTTAAAGCTTCATCTACTTGCTTGCCTCTAATTTCGTCACATATAAAGTTTACCTTTAAGGGTGAGATCCTTATATATTTAGCTACAGCTTTAGCTTCCATCCTAATCCCTCCTTCATCATCTATTTCAACGCTGTTGACCTTTCAGTCTTATCACCGTGTCCTCTAAAAGTTCTAGTTGGTACAAATTCACCAAGTTTATGCCCTACCATATCTTCAGTAATATATATAGGTACATGTTTTCTACCATCATGGACGGCTATAGTATGCCCTACCATTTGGGGAAATATGGTGGAACGACGAGACCAAGTCTTGATGACTTTTTTATCATTCTTTTTATTTAATTCTTCTACTTTTTTAAGAAGATGATCATCACAAAACGGACCTTTCTTTAATGATCTACCCATTATTATTCCTCCTTTCAGGTAATGATATAAACTATTTCTTCCTTCTTCTTACTATATATCTGTCAGATTTCTTATTCTTAGCTCTTGTTTTATATCCTAATGTTGGTTTACCCCATGGTGTTAATGGAGATGGCATACCTATTGGTGTTCTTCCTTCACCACCACCGTGTGGGTGATCCACAGGGTTCATAGCACTACCTCTAACGTGAGGTCTAAAACCTCTATGTCTACTCTTTCCAGCTTTTCCTAATGTTAAGTTTTCATGCTCAATGTTTCCTACTTGACCTATAGTTGCACGACAATCTAATAGTACAAGTCTAAATTCTCCTGATGGAAGTCTTAGCTGAGCGTATTTTCCTTCTTTAGCCATTAATTGGGCTTCAGAACCTGCAGATCGTGCAAATTGACCACCTTTTCCTGGTTTAAGTTCTACATTGTGTATAGTAGTACCTACTGGAATATTCCTTAGTGGCAAAGTATTTCCTACCTTAATATCAGCATCTGCTCCCGATTCAATAACATCTCCAACTTTCAATTTGTTCGGAGCAAGTATATATCTTTTTTCACCATCCACATAATGAATTAGTGCAATATTCGCAGTCCTATTAGGATCATATTCTATAGCTGCAACTTTTCCTGGAATTCCATCTTTATTCCTTTTAAAATCTATAATCCTGTATTTTCTCTTTGCACCGCCACCTCTGTGACGTGATGTTATTTTGCCTTGTGCGTTTCTTCCGCCTTTTCTATTTAAACTAACAACCAAAGATTTTTCAGGTTCTTTATTCGTAATTTCTTTAAATGCGGAAACAGTCATTTGACGGATTGCAGGGGAAGTTGCTTTGTATTTTTTAATACTCATTGTTGTTCCCTCCTTCTTTTGAAACTTAACTACATTCCTTCAAAGAATTCTATTGATTTAGAATCTTCAGTTAAAGTTACTATTGCTTTTTTCCAACTTGGTCTTCTACCAACGTGTACTCCCATTCTTTTTTCTTTTCCTAACATGTTCATGGTGTTCACTTTTTCAACTTTAACATCAAATATTTTTTCTATAGCTTTTTTAATTTCAGATTTATTAGCCCTTCTATCTACTTTAAAAGTATACTTTCCATAGGCCATATCGTTCATACTTTCTTCTGTAATTATAGGCTTAATAATAATATCGTGTGGAATACGCATTATGCAAACACCTCCTCCACTTTTCTTACCGCATCTTTTGTTATAATAAAAGAGTCAAATTTTAATATATCGTAAACATTCAATGTGTTAACAAATGCAGTTTCTACATTTGGAATATTTCTAGCAGATTTAATCACATTGATATTCATTTCATCCATTACGATGAGGGCTTTTTTACCAGCTTTAATATTTTCTAATATTTTTACCATTTCCTTAGTTCTTGGTTCTTCTAAGTTTAATCCTTCTAATACAATCATTTCATTGTTTAAAACTTTTGAACTTAAGGCTGATTTTATAGCTAGTCTTTTTACTTTCTTAGGAACTTTGTAGCTATAGTCTCTTGGCTTTGGTGCAAATGATACGCCACCACCAACCCAATGAGGTGCTCTTATACTTCCTTGGCGAGCTCTACCTGTACCTTTTTGTCTCCAAGGTTTTCTTCCACCACCTCTTACTTCAGCTCTTGTTTTTACTGATTGAGTACCTTGTCTTTTATTGGCAAGTTGATTTTTTACTACTTCATATAGTACATGCTGGTTTACATCAACGCCAAATACATCTTCACTCAACTCTATTTCTCCTACTTGTTCTCCTAACATATTGTAAACATTCACCTTAGGCATGCCAGATCCTCCTTTCTATCTGTTTCTTATCTTTTTATAACGGATTCTTTTATTATTAGCAGTCCATCTTTTGGTCCTGGTACAGCGCCTTTTATCAATAATAGATTCCTATCCGCATCAACTCTAACTATTTCAAGGTTTTGAACTGTTACCCTTTCATTACCCATTCTACCACCCATTTTTGACCCTTTAAATACTCTGCCTGGATATGCTGCTGCTGCTCTAGCTCCTCCGCCTCTATGATACTTTGAACCATGGCTTTCAGGTCCTCTTGAGTAATTATGTCTCTTAATAGGACCTTGGGTTCCTTTCCCCTTTGATGTACCTATAATATCGACTTTATCGCCTTCTTGGAATAAATCTGCTTTGATTTCTTGACCTATTTCATATTCTTCTGCATTATCAACGATAAACTCCCTAACATATTGTTTATACTCTACTCCAGCTTTATCAAAATGCCCTTTTAATGGCTTATTGACTCGATTTTCCTTCTTATCTTTAAAACCTACTTGTATCGCATTATATCCGTCATTTTCTATGGTTTTCTTTTGTATAACTTTTAATGGACCTGCTTCAACTACTGTAACTGGAATAACAATTCCATCTTCATTAAATACTTGGGTCATTCCTATTTTTTTACCTAAAATATTTTTCATACTTACACCTCCTATTATCCTACAGCGGATTACCTTCAGTAATCATTCTAAGAAATTATAGCTTAATTTCGATATCAACGCCAGCCGGTAAATTCAATTTCATAAGTGAATCTACAGTCTTTTGATTTGGATTTAGGATATCGATTAGCCTTTTATGGGTCCTTTGCTCAAATTGTTCTCTTGAATCCTTGTACTTATGAACCGCTCTTAAAATTGTAATTGTTTCTTTGTCTGTTGGTAATGGTACTGGACCAGATACATTAGCTCCTGTTCTTTTGGCAGTTTCCACTATTTTTTGAGCTGATGAATCCAATAATTCATGATCATAAGCCTTTAACCTAATCCTAATTTTTTGTTTACTGTTTGACATTTAATTCCCTCCTTCTATCGCATGCTATTCTTCTTACATGCGACACGGAATTGTCGATACACTCTTCCGGGTGTGTTGTAATGTTTTTTTATATAAATGGCCCACGCCATATAAGACAATTCCTGTCGCCCGATTTACAACCGGACATTCTCAACAAAAATTCCCCCCGCACTCAAATCCATAGATGAGTTAAAAATTATAAAGAACACTCTACTCAAACAATCTTTTGACTCAAACTTATCTATAAATTTGAGTGCGGGGCAACCTTTTGTATCATCGCAATGTCTAAAATTTTTCGGATTTTAAAACACTACTATAGTTTATAGTATATCTTATAAAAACTCAAGTCTTTTTTTCACTGTTTCACTATTATTTTTCAAGATAGTATACGAAAAGAAGGGAGCTATTAGTCCCCTTCTTTTATATACATACTAATTACCCAAGAACCTTAGTAACAACTCCAGCACCAACAGTTCTACCGCCTTCACGAATAGCAAACCTTAATCCTTCTTCCATAGCTATAGGAGTTA
>NZ_PPXX01000045.1 GCF_021655075.1 Clostridium sp. Cult2 | reverse complement strand
AAAAGCAGGATTGAGACCAGGTGCTGAAATTATATGGCTATATGACGAAGAAACTAGGCAAATCTTATTAATGGAAAAGCCAGATAGTTTTGCAAAAGTTATGAGAGGATTAGGAAAGGAATTATGGAACAATATTGACACTAATGAATATATAAAAGAGGAAAGAGAATCATGGGAATAAACAATAGAGAAACTATATTACTCGACACTAATTGTTTTATATATTATTTTGAAGATAATCATAATTATGCAGATAAATTGGAGAAAATTTTTATAGATATACAAGATGGTAGAAATGAAGCTTTTATGTCAATAGTATCTTTTATGGAGATATTAGTAAAACCTAAAAAAGATAATAATGTCTTTTTAGAAAATAGGTACAAATTAATATTGTCCAATTACCCAAATCTCTCAATTATTGATGTGGATTATAAAATTGCAGATATAGCATCAAGGCTTAGGGCTAATTATAATATTAAAACTCCAGATGCGATAATTTTAGCTACAGG
>NZ_PPXX01000044.1 GCF_021655075.1 Clostridium sp. Cult2 | reverse complement strand
TGCCATAAAAAATTCTCCTTTCTGGTTTTGGTCTTATTTAGATTCTTGCCAGAAAAGAGAATTTTATTTCCTAAAAGCACAAATTATTTTACACTACCACAAACACTCATATTTAGCTAATCTAAGAAAAAGCTAGGATTTCTCCTAGCTTTTCTAATATATTAAAGCCCTAATTTTATCTTTAGTTTTTCTAACATATCTGTTGTCATAGCATCTAAATCGTATTTTGGATTCCAGCCCCATTCTTCCCTAGCTGCTGTATCATCTAAAGAATTAGGCCATGAATCTGCTATGGCTTGCCTTACTGGGTCTACATCATAATCTAGTTCAAATTCTGGAATTATCTTTCTGATAGAAGTAGCAATTTCCTCAGGCTCAAAACTCATTGCAGTAACATTAAAGGCATTCCTGTGAATTAATTTAGATGGATCTGCTTCTAAAAGATTAATTATTGCATCTAAAGCATCTGGCATATACATCATATCCATCTTGGTTCCTTTATCAATAAAGCTGGTGTATTTTTTGTTTTTTAATGCGTCATAGTAAATATGAACTGCATAATCTGTTGTACCACCACCTGGTAAAGTCTCATAAGAAATTAATCCGGGGAAACGCACTCCTCTAGTATCTACTCCAAATTTATGATAATAATAATCACATAATAATTCTCCCGATACCTTAGTAACTCCATACATAGTATTTGGCCGTTGAATTGTATCTTGTGGTGTATTATCTTTTGGTGTTGAATCTCCAAAAGCAGCTATGGAGCTAGGAGTGAATACTGCACAATTTTCTTCTCTCGCTACTTCTAATACATTATATAATCCATTCATATTTACATCCCAAGCTAATGCTGGTTTTTCCTCTCCTACAGCAGATAAAATAGCTGCAAGATGGATAATAGTATTTACCTTATGCTTCCTTACCACCTCAACTAACTGTTTAGCATCGGTAACATTTACAATTTCAAAAACTCCTGATTCCATAAGGGTTTCGTGTCCTTCTTTGACTCGCCTACTACTAGCTATTACATTGTCATTTCCATATATTTTTCTTAAACCCATAGTAAGTTCAGAGCCAATTTGCCCCAATGCCCCTGTAACTAAAATTTTTCTCATTTTGAACACCTCCACTAATTTTAGAATCATATTGTTGATATAATTATATCATACTTATAATCTAATATGGTATATTGACTAATAAAAACATAATCCAATAGCTTTGGGCCCTAAATGACATCCTATTACAGGACCTAGTACATCTATTGAAACTGTGACTTTTGGAAATTTATTCTCTAAATCTTTTTTTAATTTTAGTGCTTCATCCTCATTCATTATTTGGCATATACTTATTTTTTCTACATCATCAGGTATTCTATTTCTAATAGCATTTATTGCCTTATTCTTACCCCTTACCTTTTCGAATAATTTCAATTCTCCATCTATTAATTGAATAATGGGTTTAATATTTAATACTTCGCCAATAGCTGATTGTACACCTGTAAGTCTGCCACCTCTTCTTAAATATTCCAAAGTATCTACTGTAAAATATATATACATTTTCTTCTTTTTAACTTCTAGATGTTCTGCTATTTCCTTCCCAGTTTTTCCTATGGATGCCATCTTTAATGCATCCTCTACTAAAAATCTTAAATTAGAAGCTGCTTGAATAGAATCTATAATAGTAATCCTTTCATCCTCTAAAATATTCTTTGCTAAAACAGCACTATTATATGTTCCGCTTAATTTAGAAGATAAAAGAATGGCTATTATCTCATCATATCCTTCATTAAAGGCTTTTTTGTATCTAGTTAAAAAATCTGCAGCCGCTGGTTGAGATGTGGTAGGAAATAACTTTGTATTCTTTAATTTTTCATAGAATTCATCGAATTCACCAGGAAATCCTTCCTTTTCAGCTACACCATCAAAGATATAATTTAATGGTACTATTGATAAATCCTGCTCATCAGCAAATTCTTTAGTGATGTAACTGGTAGTATCTGTTATTATCTTTATTCTAGACATGCTATTCCTCCTAATTAAAATAGTTTTGCTATTGCTTAAAAGCAATAGCAAAACTATTATTTCATATTTTTATTTATTTTACAACTACATTGTATATCTTACCCATAACAAATATCTCTTTTATTATTTGTTTTCCTTCCAAATATTTCATTACGCTTTCATTTTCTTTTGCTTTTTCTCGAACCATTTCTTGTGTATCGTCAATATTTACCATAATTACGCCTCTAACCTTCCCATTAACCTGTACAGGCATTTCAATTATTTCATCTTGTATTTTATCTTCATCATATTGAGGCCATTTGCTTTGGTTAAGCATTCCATCAAATCCCAGGGCTTCCCATAGCTCCTCTGTAATATGGGGTGCAACTGGATTCAATAGGATTAAATAGGTCTTTATATCTGCCTTTGTAATTTTGCCAACATCATTAAATTCATTTAATAAGGTCATCAGTGTAGCTATAGCTGTATTGAATTTTAGAGTTTCATAATCCTCAGATACTTTTTTGATTGATTTGTTAATATTAGTCTCTAAACCTTTCGAATATTCATCACCATCTACCACAATATCCTGTAATTTCCATACCCTCTCTAAGAATCTTCTACAACCTTTTACCCCATTTTCTGACCAGGGTACAGATTTTTCAAAATCCCCTATAAACATCTCATAGGTTCTTAAGGTATCAGCTCCATATTCATTTACAATATCATCAGGATTAATTACATTTCCTCTGGATTTTGACATCTTTTCATTGTTTTCACCTAGTATCATACCATGGGAAGTTCTTTTATTATAAGGTTCTTTAGTATTTACCACTCCAATATCATAAAGGAATTTATGCCAAAATCTTGAATAAAGTAAATGCAGTGTAGTATGTTCCATTCCACCATTATACCAGTCTACAGGCATCCAATAATCTAATTTTTCCTTGCCTGCTATATCATTATTATTATTTGGATCTATATATCTTAAGAAATACCAAGATGAACCTGCCCATTGAGGCATAGTGTCCGTTTCTCTTTTTGCATCTTTACCGCATTTAGGGCAAGTAGTATTTACCCAATCAGTAATATTGGCCAATGGTGATTCTCCTGTATCTGTTGGTTCATAATTTTCAACTTCTGGTAACATAACTGGTAATTCATCCTCTGGTACAGGTACCCATCCACAATCATCACAATAGATTAAAGGTATAGGTTCTCCCCAGTATCTTTGACGTGAAAAGACCCAATCTCTTAATTTATAATTGGTTTTTCTTGTTCCAAGGCCTTCTTTTTCTAGCCAATTAGCAATTTTTTCTATAGCTTCCTTTACTTCCAGTCCATTTATTAATTCTGAATTAACTAGTATTCCTGAGTCCGTATCAGTATAGGCTTCCTTATCTACATCTCCACCTTTTACTACTTCTACTATAGGAAGATTAAATTTCTTTGCAAATTCCCAGTCTCTACTATCATGAGCTGGTACTGCCATTATTGCACCAGTTCCGTAACTCATTAATACATAATCAGATATCCATATAGGTATTTCTTTCTGGGTAGCTGGATTAATTGCTTTAAGTCCTTTTATCTCTACTCCTGTTTTATCCTTTGATAGTTCTGTTCTTTCAAAGTCAGATTTTTTGCTGGCGTATTCCTGGTATTTTATAATCTCGTCTATATTTTTTAATTCATCTTTATACTTTTCAATTAATGGATGTTCAGCAGCTATAACCATATAGGTTGCCCCATATAAAGTATCTGGTCTGGTAGTAAATACTTTTAGTACTTCCTCTTTACCACTAATTTTGAAATCTACTTCCATCCCTTCAGAACGTCCAATCCAATTAGTTTGTTGTATTTTTACCCTATCAATATAATCAACTGTATCTAAATCATCTATTAATCTATCTGCATATTCGGTAATCTTCAACATCCATTGGTTTTTAGTCTTTCTTACTACTTCTCCACCACATCTTTCACAGCCACCTGCTACTACCTCTTCATTTGCAAGACCTACCTTACACGATGTACACCAGTTTATAGGCATTTCATGTTTATAAGCTAACCCCTTTTCAAACATCTTAATAAATATCCATTGGGTCCATTTGTAATAGTTTGGATCAGTAGTGTTTATTTCTTTAGACCAATCAAAGGAAAATCCTATAGACTTTAATTGCTTTTTAAACATTGCCACATTCTTTTCCGTAACTTCCTTAGGATGAATTTTATGCTGAATTGCAAAGTTTTCAGTAGGCAATCCAAAAGCATCCCATCCCATTGGAAATAATACATTATACCCCTCTAATCTTCTCTTTCTTGAAACTATATCTAAAGCAGTATATGGTCTTGGATGACCAACATGTAGCCCTTGTCCTGAAGGGTAAGGAAATTCAATTAATGCATAAAACTTAGGCTTTGATGTATCGTCACTGGTTTCAAAAACCTTTTTTTCATCCCAGATATCTTGCCATTTCTTTTCAATTCCATTAGGTCTATAATCTTTCATATTTATACCTCCTCATGTAATAAAAACAAAAAACCTTTCGTCTAAAATAGAGACGAAAGGTATATTTCCGCGGTACCACCCTAATTGATAGTATTACTATCCTCTTAAAAACTGTAACGGCGTTTACCGATTAAAGCTACTATATTTCACCTTAACAACTCTAGAACGAGTTCAGCCTCAATTGATACTGTCTTTCACCAACTAACAGCTCTCTAAAATCAATCTGTGGCTTACTACTTCCTATCATAGTTTGTATTTGATTTTATCATGTATTATAGCAGATATATTATTTAAAATCAAGGATTAATAAATTTCTTTTATATATATATTATATATAATATTATCCTTTAAAATTAATTTTAACCAAAAATACTATGTTTTTTTCTTAAAATTCTGCTGATTTTACTGTTCTTGGAAAAGGAATAACGTCTCTAATATTAGTCATCCCAGTTATATACATTATTGCCCTTTCAAATCCTAATCCATATCCTGCATGTTTTGTACCACCATATTTCCTTAACTCTAAATACCACCAATAATCCTCTTTATCCATACCCACTTCTTCAATTCTCTTTTCTAAAATATCCAATCTTTCTTCCCTTTGACTTCCACCAATAATCTCTCCAACTCCTGGCACAAGTAAATCCATAGCTGCAACTGTTTTTCCATCATCATTTAATCGCATATAGAAAGCCTTTATATCTTTGGGATAATCAGTCACAAAAACTGGACCTTTGAATACTTTTTCTGAAATATATCTTTCGTGCTCTGTTTGCAAATCTATTCCCCATTCTACTGGATACTGGAACTGTTCACCAGATTTTTTAAGAATATCAATTGCTTCAGTATAAGTAATAGATTCAAAATCTGAATTAACAATGTTTTCTAATCTTTGAGTGAGTCCCTTATCTATGAAGGAATTAAAAAATTTCATCTCTTCTTTTGCATTGTCCATTACATATTTGATTGTATATTTCATCATATCTTCTGCTAATTTCATATTATCTTTTAAATCAGCAAAAGCTATTTCTGGTTCTATCATCCAAAATTCTGCAGCATGTCTTGCTGTATTAGAGTTTTCTGCCCTAAAGGTAGGACCAAAAGTATAAACATTTTTAAAAGCTAAAGCATAGGCTTCTGCCTCTAATTGACCACTTACAGTTAAGTTGGTTTCTTTTCCAAAGAAATCTTCTGTATAATCTACTTTGTTATGATCATCTAAGGGCACTTTGGTTAAATCAAGGTTAGTAACCTTAAACATTTCTCCTGCACCTTCTGCATCACTACCAGTTATTATTGGTGTATGAACGTATACAAAATTCCTTTCTTGGAAGAATTTATGAACTGCATAGGCAGCTAAAGACCTTACTCTAAATACAGCATTAAAAGTATTACTTCTTGGTCTTAAATGAGCAATAGTCCTAAGATACTCAAAAGTATGTCTTTTTTTCTGTAAGGGATAATCTTTTTCTGAATAAGCTATTAGTTCTATCTCCTTTGCTTGAATTTCAAAAGGTTGTTTTGCACCAGGTGTTTGAACCAGTCTCCCCTTCGCCCATATAGCACTGCTTATAGGAAATTTCTCTACTTCTTTAAAATTTTCCAATTTCTCGTCAAAAACTATCTGTAAATTGTTGAAAAAAGTACCATCATTGATTTCAATAAATCCAAATTTTTTGGAAGATCTTAAAGTTCTAATCCATCCTTCTATCTCAATTTCATTGTCAAAATATTTGTCTGGTTCTTTAAATATCTCTTTTATATCAATTTTCATCTTCAATACTCCCTTCTAATTTTATTCAATAAAAAAACCTTCCATCCTGAAAGGGACGAAAGGTTCGCGGTACCACCCTAATTGCTAAAAATAGCCACTCTAAATACAATAAATTTATATCATATATAACGGTATGATTCCGTCTAAGCCTACTTTCCAATAAGATTTTGGTTAGAAACTCAAGGATGTTCTTCAATATAAGTTTCGTACTGGGTTCCCACTCCACCCCAGTTCCCTTGGACTACCTCTTATATCTACTCTTCCTATCACTGTTCATATGGACTTTATAATATTATAATTATATTATTTCCCTTTGTCAAATAATTTTGCAAGATGTTCTTTAATAGTTTTCTCATAGCCATGTTCTGTAGGTTCATAGTATTTAGTACCAATAAATTCATCGGGTAGATACTGTTGCTTTACATATGCCTTATCATAACTATGGGGATATTTATAACCCTTGCCATGTCCTAGATTTGCCGCCCCTTTATAGGAAGCATCTTTTAAATGTCCTGGTACCTTGCCAATAGGCTTATTTCTTATGTCATCTAAAGCTTTATCAATACCAATATATGCTGCATTGCTTTTTGGAGCACAAGCTACATATACTGCTGCTTGAGCTAGTATTATTCTCCCTTCAGGGATACCTATTACATGTACTGCATTGAAAGCTGATACTGCAATATTTAAAGCTTGAGGGTCTGCATTTCCTACATCTTCTGAAGCACATATTATTATTCTTCTAGCAATAAATTTTGGATCTTCCCCTGAATTTATCATCTTAGCTAACCAATATAATGTAGCATCTGGATCTGAACCTCTCATGCTCTTAATAAAGGCAGAAATAGTATCATAATGCTCATCTCCACCTTTATCATATTTAGCAGATTTCACTAATATGGATTCTTTTATTGTATCCAAATTTATATTGATTATACCTTTATCATCTTTTGGAGTTGAGAGTACACCTATTTCTAATGAATTAAGAGCAAGTCTTCCATCTCCATCGGATATGGTTATTAAATAATCTATAGCTTCTTTGTCAATATTAACTTTATAATTTCCTAATCCTCTATCTTTATCCGTTAATCCATTTTTAATTATTTCATAAATATCCTTCCTTGTAAGAGGTTTTAAAGGAATAACCATCATTCTAGATAGAAGGGCTTTATTAACTTCAAAGTATGGGTTTTCAGTAGTAGCTCCAACTAAAATTACGATTCCTCTTTCCACAAAGGGAAGTAAGGCATCTTGTTGAGCTTTATTAAATCTATGAATTTCATCTATAAATAAAATAGTCCTTTTATTGTAAAGTTTTAGCCCTTCTTCTGCTCTATGGATTACTTCTCTAATATCCTTAACTCCAGATGTAACTGCTGATAGTTTTTCAAAAGTCATATTAGTTGAATTAGCTATTATCATAGCTAATGTAGTCTTACCAGTACCCGGTGGCCCATAGAAAATCATAGATGTTATCCTATCTACCTTTATAGCCCTGTTTAGAAATTTCCCCTCACCTAAAATATGCTTCTGTCCAACAAAATCCTCTATGGACTCTGGTCTCATTCTATCAGCCAATGGTGCATTCTTCTTTAGTTGGTTTTCCATGTTTAAAGTAAATAAATCCATTTTTACCACCTATTCATTTTCTAAATTATTATTTTACTTAATAATATAATAGATAGCATATATAGTCAAACAGTTAAGATTTATGAATTAATAGGAGACCAAAGGTATCCCAATAGATATTGTGATATGTGAATTGTTTATAATATAATATTCTTTTTTACATACTCCGAAGTCATAGTCCTTAGGATTCCAACATAGGTTAGGTTAAATCTTAATTTATCTCCAACTTTATAATTAACTTCACTATCGGTTCCATCTATTAATAAATGATCACTACTTCCTCCTAATATTCTAATTCCCTCATCTAGTGGTATTATTGTGTCAAAATCCACATCTTGTTTCCCAATAGCAGCTATCATTCTTTTTCTTATACCTATATCTTCAAATGTGGGAACCTTGCCAAAGGCATCTCTTCCTATTTCTCCAATTGGTAATGATGGCTTTTCCTTTATTTCAATAATCTCCACCACCAATTGGAAAGCATCATTATAGGTGTTTTCAATTCCGTTTCCATAAGCAGTTTCATATCCCAATACTAAAGATTCACCTAATCTTAACATATTCATATCTGGTAATTTTACACCTTTTAATAACAGATGTAAACTACTTGAATTACCACCAGATATCATTTCAAAATCTACATTAAACTTTTCTTCAATATTTTTTGCTATTTTTACCAACCTTCCCAAATTTTCTTGACTAGGTATAACCCCTCCATAACAAGTTAAGTTAGTTCCTATTCCTACTAATTCTATACCCTTTAATTTTATTATTTCATCTGTTGCACTGTATAATTCAGTTTCATCAAAGTATCCTTCCCTTAAATCGCCTAAATCCACCATCAATATTATTTTATGGATTGTACCCATTTCAATAGAAGCTTTAGATAATGCCTTTATAGTTTCAATTTCAGAATTAAGGGACATATCTGCATATTGAACTACTTTTTCTACCTCAGATATCATAGGTAATCTTAGCAAAATTTTAGGTAATTTGAATTCTTTCAATTTTATTAAGTTTTCAATTCGGGAATCTGCTAAATAGCTAATTCCACCATTTATATAAGCTTTAGTGATTTCAGGGTGCCCACAAAATACTTTTGTAACACCTGCTACATCTATATCATTTGCTTTACATAATCCAACTATTCTATTCACATTATGTTCTATTTTTTTTATATTTATTTCTACTTTAGGATAGTACATAGCCACCTCCTGTTTTATGATGCATAATTTATAATTCTGTATTCTATAAAACTAATAAGACAATAGAACCGTCCCCTTGTCTTATTTGAGAGTATCTTTCAGTAGTTTTAAGGCTTCTTCAGGATATTTTTTTGACATTACCCCTAGGGAAGCCATTATATATTGGGTGTCTATAAGTATTTTTGCTTCCTTAGAAGGTAAAAGCTCATTGCCTTTACCACTTTCGGAAATTTGTTTTAATATGTTTATTCTATTAGGTAGTCTTGTCAAAGCTCCGCCAGTACCAATAATAGTTTTTACTTGAGTTAAATCCTTTCCTTCTGCTATAGTTTTCTTACCACCAGGTCCATATAGGTGTCTTAATTGACCAGCATGTCTTTTTACAGCCGTTATTACCGCATGGAGGGTAAGTTTTTCTATAAAGGATTTTTCCAATTCTATCTCTGGTATTGGTTTATTGTTTATTAACAAGCCTTCTAATTCATCTAAAGATATGTTTAGTTCCTTTAATATTTCCTCTTTTCCTACCATATTGACTATATTATGCATATTAACGTAGACACCTAAATCCCCTTCTACAGTCCTTTTAGCTAAGGGCTCGGGATTTATTAATATCCTAGATATTTCTTCACTGCCCTCAGTAACTGAATGGACATCGGTTGTTGCCCCTCCTACATCTATGGTAATTAAATCCCCTATTTCTTCATATAACAAATTTGAGGCTTCCATAACTGCACCTGGTGTTGGCATAATAGACCCTGTTACCAATTCTCTAACCCTTTGCATACCAGGAGCATGGATTATATGTTTTTCAAACACATTTTGAATAATAACTCTAGTTGGTTCAATATTTAATTCATCTATTTTGGGATATACATTTTCAACTACATATAGTTCGGAATTTTTTCCCTTAAAAATTTCTTTAACTTCTTGCTCGTTTTCAACATTACCAGCATATATTACTGGAATATTTAAATCTAACTGGGCTATCAATTCTGAATTATATAGGGCTGTATCCCTTTCTCCATAATCTACCCCACCAGCAATAAGTATAATATTTGGATTAATTTCTTTTATCTTTCTTAAATCCGAATCCCTTAATTTACCAGCAGTAACATACTTAATATTAGCTCCTGCGCCTAAGGCAGCCTCTTTAGCAGCTTTAACCGTCATATCGAATACTAAACCATGAACAGTCACCCTTAAGCCACCAGCAGCGCTACTAGTTGCTATTAACTCATCATATTCAATCTTGTCTATTTCCAAATTATTGGCTAAATTTTCTATAGCACCTTTAATACCTATATTTACATCTCCTTCAGCTACTGAAGTAGGTGCTTGCCCTTGCCCAACAAAACTAGGGCAAGGGGTTAAGTTAAAAGCATTCATTACTGTAGTTGTACTACCTATTTCTGCAACCAATAGATTAATTTTCATCATTCATCTCTCTTCTCTTCTTTACTAGGAAGGTTGCCACTTGAGCACCATTAGAACCTCTACCAAAACCTGCATCCATACCATTTTTTATAGCCAATTCTCTGGAAACTTGAGTACCTCCTGCAATTAGAATAATCTTATCTCTTATCCCTTTCTCTATACATAACTCATGCATTTTTTTCATGTTTTTATAGTGGATATCATCATGACTAATTATCGTTGAAGCTAAAATTGCATCTGCATTAATTTCAATGGCTGCATCAACTAGTTTTTCAACAGGAACGGAAGTGCCTAAATAATGGCTTTCTATTCCATATTTTTCTATGCCACCATGTTTAATATCTATTATCTCCCTTAATCCAACTGAATGCTCATCTTCTCCAACTGTACCTGCAACTATAGTCATTGAATTATTCTGTATATCTTCTCTAATTTCATCTTCTGTTAATATTTCTGGTTTAGGTGGAATAACTAAATCTTTTATGTCTATAGTAAAATCAACTCTTCCTTTAAGTTCTATTCTAGTTCCTTCTGCTTCCTGCATAATTTCTTTGTGGATTACCTCACAATCTTCTAATCCTAATTTTTTACCTATCCCTAAAGCTGCAAATTCTGCTACCCTTTCTTCTGTAGGCAAGAATAGAGTCATTAACACTATTCCGTCTCCCAACCATTCCATCTCTGGTTTAATTTTAGATGTATTCCTTAATTCTTTAGTTTCTTCCAACCGTAAATAGACATTGTCATTTTCATCTAATTCATCTATATAAATAATTTTTTCTGGATTTTCAAAGGTACAGCCATCAATTAATTTAGATGGATTATCCACTGCTGTCTTATCATACTGGGCTATATTATTATATCCAAAATGTGCTGTTATAGGAGCCATGTAGCCTTCTTCCCTTTCGAATACAGTACCTGCGCCTATTCCTCCATTAATTTTTCTTGCTATTCCATCTCCATTTCTTTCAGGGTAATAACCAGAGTCTACAAAGAACCCCTCTTCAACCGCCTTAAAGTATCCTCCCACTTCCAATATTTCTTCCATAAATAATATTGCTCTCTCTTTTAATTCTCTAACTTTTACAGCCAATTCTCCTTGGTCTCGTTTTATCCCTATCATTTCATTCAATCCATCCATGCCTGCAAAAGCTTGTTTAGCTGTATCTACTGCTTCAATATTATATATATGCCATGGAACATTTCTTCCTTCGTCTGGAGTGATTGTAGATTGTATCTCTGCCCTTGTTAGTTGAGAAATTAATAAATTTAAAACATGAGTTACAGTAGCCTCCCTTGTTGAGGATTCCATATATTTAGTATTCATTTGGGCTCTCATCTTATATTCAATGAAAAGTTCTCTCAAGGCAACAGCATAAGGTAAGTCTAACCTCATACATGGTGCTGGTGGTGCAGTTGGAGGCACAGTAGAGAGACAAATATTATCTTTTTCCATACCAACCTTTACTGAAAACATAGAGTTAATAGCATGTTGAACCATAAGTTCAGGCATTACCTTCCAAGCTTCCCTAGCTGTAGCATTAGCATTATGTGCACCGTCAATTTGTGCAATACCTGCCCAAGCCATAATCTTTTTTGCACTAGCTGCATCAACAAAAGACCTTACCATATTTATATTTCTGTATAATACATTATATTGAGGGTCTTGATGGGCACCGTTTACTCCTTCCTCTGCAAACATAACTGCAATTTCAGGCCCTGCTACCCCGGATACGTAGGAGTGATAGTTTATTGGTCTTCCTACTTCATCTTCGATAATATCTAATGCCTTTCTTTGAGCTCTTACTTGCTTTCGAGTAATTGGTATACCGCCAATCCCTTGAGGTGTACCTTCTATCAATCCATCATAATGGCTTTGACCAGCAGTTCTAATTACCATTAGATGGTCTGCACCATGCCAAGCTGCCATTCTCATACGCCTAATATCATCTTCAAATCTACCTGAGGCAATCTCTGTAGTTATTACCGATTTTGATTGTGGATCAATATTATTAAAATACTTTGCTGCTGGTAGGGGCTGACTGTTTTCCATGGGCTCTGATGTATCATAATACTCAAACTTTCCCATTTGCCTTTTTTCTCCTACACCTTTTCTCCAAGTCCATCCTCTTCTTCTAGGTCTATATTTATCTAAATCTTTCAAAATGTTTTCAATATCTAATTTTTCATTAGGTTTCAAATTCATTAATTTTCACCCCCTTTAAAAATATCTAGTACCTCATCCCACATCTCTCCATCTGCTAGTTTTAATCCTGCATCCCTTATATCCATTTTTTTATCCTTAGCCAATCTAAATACTATATGCCCTGCACCTTTTCCTAATAAACCTCTGTCAATAGCACCTTCAACTATAGCTTTGGATTCTAAACTTGAGAATCCCATCCTTAATAGAACAGATCGCTCAATAGATGGAGTAGTGTTTTTTTCTGATAAATCTACTAAAGGTTCAACAATTTTCTCAGCTAATTCCCAAAATCTCTTCTCTAACTCCTTTTCACTTAAATTAGCTAAATGTTTCCTTCTTTCCTTAAAATCATCTTCTCTCTTCATAGCCTAACCTCCTAATATTCTACCCCAAATTCATCTAATATCTTTTTAACAAATTCTTCCCTTGATTTTGTATCTTCAACTAGGAATTCTAAATCTTCTTTTGTTACCTTTTCCACCTTTGTATTTCGGATACAATTTCTTATATAAGATCTTCTAGTCCTATTCAAATCAATATCTTCAATATTAATGTATCCTGGATTCTTTGGTAATATAATATTCTTACCAGGTGTTTCTTTTGAAGGATCACCTATTAATACTTCTATACCGTTTTCCTTAGCAAAAGTCAATTGAGGTTGAATATGTTTTCCTGCACCGGTGTATTCAGTTTCCTGTACTACAACAATTTTGTCTTTATCTAATTCTTGAGCTAATTTAAATGCCGCTGCTAAAGATATATTACCAGCAGGTCCTCTTTCCAAGCCCTCTAATTGTGCCAACACCTCTGTCATGTAAAATACTGACCCTTGGTTTACAGTGACATATCTATCCATGTATCGAAGTGGTCTTGCAGCAGATCTAGGCACATCTGATCTATCTGGCCAAGTAGCAAAAGGAATTCCAAATCCTGTGTGACCAGTTGTAAAGGATTTTTTATTAAATTGAGTATCACTAGCCATATGAAGGCCTTGAAGACTCACACTTGCCCCCACAATTTGAGTATCATCAGCACCAGCTTTTATTAACCCTCTTGCAGTTCCAGTTAAATTACCACCACCAGCATTAGTTATTACAACTACATCTGGATCTCTTCCTTCCCTCTCTCTAAATTGCATAGATAGTTCGTAACCCAATGTTTCCACACCTGCAATTCCAAAAGGTGTATATAATGAAGCATTAAAATAACCTGTTTCTTCTAATAATACTAAGAAAGTATAAAACAATTCTGGTCCCACAGTCAATTGAACTACTTCAGCCCCATATGCTTCACACTTTCTTGCTTTTTCAACTATTTCTGGTTGACCTAACCCTTTAGAATCATAAGTTTCTTGTACAATTATACATTTTAAACCTCTCATAGCAGCTTGACTAGCAACTGCAGCACCATAATTACCACTAGTAGCAGCTATAACACCTTTATAACCTAACTTTTCTGCATGATAACAGCTAGTTGCTGCCCTTCTTGCTTTAAAACTTCCAGAAGGATTAGCTGCTTCATCTTTAATAAATATCCTTGCTCCTTTTCCATCTGGCGCATACTTTCTTGCTAGTTTTGTTAAATTACGTAGTTCATATATTGGAGTGTTTCCAACACCAGTTTCCTTTTGTATTGCTTCTATTTCCTGTAGACTATATCCAGTTTCCCTCATCATTTTTTCATAATCAAAAGCAATGCTACCGGATTCAAAAATATTATAATCAATACCAACTGCTTTTTTCATTATCTCGCTATTTCTAGCCATTACAGCTTCAAAACTTATATCCTTAGCCATATTATTCACCATCCTCTTCTAATAAGCTACGCACTTGTTTGCCAATATATAGTAGCTCAGGTACGCATTTACCAAAGTCATGCTCATAGTATGGATTTACTTCAATTAAAGTACCTTCTATCTTCCTTCCAATATAGGTTTCAACTTCTACCTTATCTCCAATATTGGCTCCATCATTTAGCAAAAAACCTTTATTCCATAATTCTAAGGGAACATTTTGAGTATCTTCTGGAATATTAGGAGCTCTTTCTCCTACCTCTAGAACTATATTATGAATTCTTACCCAATCACCTTTTTTAGCATCCACTTATATCCCTTCCTCTCTAAATTTATAATTAGGCAACATAAAAATCCCCACTACCGTTAGTCGATTAAATCCCTCATATCACCCATGATGGCTCTTGGTACTGGTAAATCTATCATAGTTTTAAGCCCTGGTGATGCATTGATGACATGGGGAATCATGTTAACACACATCGCAATTGTTCCAATCCCTCCTGGAACTTCAGGCTTAATGGACATGTTTATATCAGGAGTACCCTTAATAGTAATATAATCTCCAGTAGTTCCACCTTCTAGTTGAGGTTCAACTTGTTGAGGATGTACCATTTCAATTTTTAATTCTCCATCTACTTTCCCATATCCTTTCATATTACAACCTGCTACATCTCCAGCTTTAACTTCAGCATAAGGAGCTTTTCTATATACATTGGAAACTATTGGCTCTCTACTTAATTCAATTTCATCGCTTAATTTCCATCCTAATGCATCTGCAATCATAGTGATAGATTCAGGAAATCCTACATGGCCTGCTAGATCGTTTTCTTTAACTCTACTATTAAATTCCTCTACTGTTAATCCTACGCCTTGTCCATGCATAACTGCTGGTCCAAAAGGTGAAAGATTGTTAATCCTTTCTGCTTTAATGCTATCTACATCAATACAAGCTCCAGTTAATGTAATTACTAGCAAATCCATTATTAGACCTGGATTTATTCCAGTACCTAATACAGATACTTTATTTTCTTTAGCTATTCTATCCATTTCTTTTGCAAGCTCTGTTTCTTGGGCCTGAGGATAAGCCATTTCTTCCGCAGTAGAAATAACATTTATTTTATTTTCTAGACAATATTTTATTTTGTCAAAGGTATCTCTTGTAAAAGAGTCAGTAGCAATTAATACAATATCTGCTGCTTTTTCAGTTATTATTTCATGATATTCTCCTATAATAACATCTGGTCTCTCTCCTCTTTCTACATCTAGATACTCATACATACTTTTACCAAGTCTATGAGTCCTGCCTACTACCCCTACTATTTCTACACCTTTCTTGTTCAAAAGCATTTCTGCCATTCCTTTTCCCATTGCACCTATTCCCCAAAGTATTACCTTTACATTTTCTTTTCTCATAAGAACACCTCCATAATTTAATTTCAATATTCAATGAACTAATCTCTCATTAATTATTTAATGCAAATTCCTTGCCAATAAATTTTACCTGATAATTTACAACATTATAGGTAATATCATCTATATATTGCCATTTTTTATGTAAATATATTTTAAATAGCAAAATAGTTTGCATGTTCCTGCAAACTATTTTGCTTTTAGTAGATATTTTTTTATCTTATGTTGTAAAGTTTGTCTTTTAATACCTAATTCTCTTGCAGTCTTTGAAACATTATGCTGATTATCTTCTAAAAATTGTATGATTATTTTCTTTTCTATCTCCTCTATAACATCAGGTAAAGGACTATTAATATTAATAATATCATTCATAATTATATTTTTATTACTAAATATTTTAGAACAAGAGACAAAATCTCCCCTTTGTAAGTGTTTTCTACTACTTGGGGCATAGTTCATAGCTCCTTCGATGGAATTTTCAAGCTCCCTTACATTACCTGGCCAAGAATATTTATAAAAAGACTCTAATACTTCTTCATCTATACCAACAATAACTCTACCCAATAAATAATTATATTTGGTAATAAAATGATTAGCTAATGTTGATATATCGTCCTTTCTTTCTCTTAAAGGAGGGATATCTATATATATAACATTTAATCTATAATACAAATCCTTTCTTAAAGTACCATTTTCAATGCTCTTCAACGGTTCCTCATTGGTTGTTGCAATTACTTTTACATCTATTGGTATGTCCTTTATTCCCCCTATACGCCGGATATAACCTTCTTGAAGAACTCTCAATAGCTTTGCCTGTAACCCATGGGACATAGAATTAATTTCATCTAATAACAGTGTACCACCATTGGCTTGTTGAAAAATCCCTTCCCTTTCAACAGCGCCAGTAAATCCACCTTTTTCAGTTCCAAATAGAATTCCTTCTAGTAAAGTTTCTGGGATGGAAGCACAATTTTGTGCAATAAAAGGTTTGTTTCTTCTACTACCACCATAGTGGATACTCTGGGCAAACAATTCCTTTCCTGTCCCAGTTTCCCCATATATTAATACAGATGAGGGTGAAAAAGCAGCCCTCCTAGCAATTTCAATAGCTTTAATCATCTTTTCATTACTACCAATTATATCTTTGAAAGTATAGTTTTTTATTTTATCCTTATTATATCCTTTGCCATTTATAGTTTTTAATTCCTGCTGCAAATCTATAAGTTTGTCTGATAATTTCTTAATATAGGTTATATCCTTGGCTATTTCCAATGCTCCAACTATTTCTCCATTAAAAAATAAGGGAATAGTTGAATTTATAGAAACAATATTCTGACCTTTAAAATTAATATAGCTTTGAGTCTTATCCAATATAGATTCTTTCCTAGTTAGTACTTTTATCAGAGTTGATGTTTCTTCATTTAAACTTGGAAATATATCTAAAAGATCTTTATCTATCACTTGTTCTATTTTTAATCCTTCTAATTTTGCCATAGCCTCATTATACAATATAGTTTTTCTATTTTTATCTATTACATGTATTCCTATATCTGTATGGTGCAAAATATTTTGCAGTACAATTAGATTTAAGTCGATTTTATCCATAATATCATCCTCTATATAATTTTATCATTGAAGTCTTCAACCAATCCAATAGCAGCAACCATTCTATTATTAGTACCCTTTTCCTTTCTATAGGAGTAAAACTTATCTATTTCACAGCTAGTACAGATATTAGATAATATAATATTTTCTTTGGGAATACCCTTTTCTTCAATTTGTAAATAATTAATTTTCCATAAATCTAAAAATATTTTTCCATTCCTAATTATTATATCGTGAAATCTATTATATCTTTCACTAAATTTCTCACCTAAATCCTTGCCAACCTCATAACAACAGGGACCAATAGAAGGACCTATTCCAACTAGTATATCCTTAGTGTTTGAATCATATTTATTCTTCATTGTATCTATCATTTTACCACTTATATTATCAAAAGTTCCTCTCCATCCTCCATGAGCAATACCAATAATTTTCTTTGCTATATCTAAAAAGTAAATAGGAACACAATCTGCATGGTAGGTTGTAAGCACAACATTGGGAATATCTGTTATCAATCCATCTACCTCTAGACTTAATGCCATTTTCGAGTTTATTAATTCTGAATCTACAATTTTAATATTAGTGCCATGAACTTGGTTTACACTCACAATCCTATCTATAGAAATATGAAATATATCTGATATATTACTTTGTAAATTTTCTTTATTCCAACCTATTCTGGATGTAAAAAGATGATTAACATTATCAATATCATTAAATTTTTTAAATTGATAGTATAAATTTTCATTATGATACTTTTCTGTAATGGTCATAGCTCACCTCATAAATATTATTTAGCCTTCATTCAATAGTTTGTTTAGCTCTTCCATAAAAGTATTTATATCTTTAAACTGTCTATATACTGAAGCAAATCTTACATAGGAAACTTCATCAATTTCTTTAAGTCTATTCATAATCATCTCTCCAATATGTTGACTGGTCACTTCTTTTTCCATAGAATTATATAATTCCTTTTCAATTTCATCCACAGTTTCTTCAATTAAATTTATTGGTACTGGCCTTTTTTCACAGGCCTTCAAAATCCCACTTAAAACTTTATTCCTATCGTAAGGTTGCCTATTTCCATCTTTTTTTACCACAATCAAAGGTATTTTTTCAATCTTTTCATAGGTTGTAAATCTTTTAGAACATCTTAAACATTCTCTTCTTCTCCTAATAGCTTGTCCCTCATCAGTAGGCCTTGAATCTACAACTTTACTCTCATAGTAATTGCAATATGGGCAATTCATTTTTACACCTCCCATCTCTATCTTCAATTTGATTATAATATATCCCTTTTCAATTGTCTAATTCGTTGCTATAATTCCATTTCTATATCTATCAATATTGCATCTGCACCAATCCGAACTATTTTTCTCCAATCTATTACCAGGTCTTTATTCTTACCAAATAATCCTAGTATTTTCCCGGGCCCTGGTATTATTGCTGCAACTACTTTCCCGTTTTCTAAGTCTATTTCAAAATCGTATATAAAACCTATTTTAGCTCCATCCCTTATATTTATCACTTCTTTTTCTTTCATCTCTGATAAATTAATCATTACCCCACCTCTTTTCATGTATTCATTATTATATATATTTAAATCTTTATCTAAAATATACCTAATATTTAGCAGGGTAATGATTCTTGTTATATTAGCTTTCTCATCTGTCTTAATGCATTTTTCTCTAATCTTGAAACTTGAGCTTGTGAAATCCCAATTTCTTCTGCTACTTCCATCTGAGTTTTCCCTTCATAAAATCTAAGATTCAATATTAGTTTTTCTCTTTTATTGAGTTTACTTATGGCATCTCTTATAGCAATTCCTTGAAGCCACACTTCATCTTCTGACTTTTCATCTTTAACCTGATCCATAACATATATTGCATCTCCACTATCATGATAGATAGGCTCAAATAAGGATATAGGTTCTTGAATTGCATCTAGGGCAAAAACTACTTCTTCTTTTGGCATATTTAACTCTTCTGCAATTTCCATAATAGTTGGTTCCTTGAGATTTTTATTTATTAGCTGATCTCTAGCCTGTAGAGCTTTATAAGCTATATCTCTTAATGATCTACTTACTCTTATAGAATTGTTATCCCTCAGATATCTTCTTATCTCACCAATAATCATAGGTACAGCATAGGTAGAAAATCTTACATTTTGACTCAAATCAAAATTATCTATTGCCTTTATTAGCCCAATACATCCAACTTGAAATAAATCATCTACATTTTCTCCTCTTCTATTAAATCTTTGAATTATACTTAAAACCAATCTCAAATTGCCTTGAATAAATTCTTCTCTAGCCTTCATATCTCCTGCCTTTATTTTAATAAATAGTTTCTGCATTTCTTCGTTTGTGAGTACAGGTAATTTTGAAGTATTTACCCCACAAATTTCTACTTTGTTTGTGTGCACCGTCTTCATTCCTTTCCCATGTTTTGCCCCTTTTCAATTAAAATTATTGCCTCCTTTGATTATTTTATTCAGTTTTTAATTTGGTAATACCATCCATTTATTTGAACATTCATCATATGAGTATCTTGTAATATTTTTTAATTTAATAAAAATGTGACAGAAGTTAATCTTCTGTCACATTAGTCTTATCATTTCTTTTTTTAACCTCTTTATTATTCTTTTTTCTAATCTAGATATATATGATTGGGATATACCTAGTATATCAGCCACTTCTTTTTGCGTTCTTTCTTTTCCATTTTTAAGACCAAAACGCAATTCTACTATAGTCTTCTCTCGTCCAGAAAGCTTACTAATAGCTTGATTTAGCAACTCCTTATCTACTTCTTCCTCTAGGAATTTAAAAATGATATCTCCTTCTGTTCCTAAAATATCCGATAATAACAATTCATTTCCATCCCAATCCACATTTAGTGGTTCATCTAATGATACTTCAGATCTTAATTTATTGTTACGTCTCAAATACATAAGTATCTCATTCTCTATACATTTAGAAGCATAGGTAGCAAGCTTTATGTTTTTATCTGGGTTGAATGTATTTACCGCCTTAATTAATCCTATAGTACCAATTGATATTAAATCTTCAATACATATACCTGTATTTTCAAATTTCCTTGCAATGTAAACAACCAATCTCAAATTTCTTTCAATTAATATACTTTTTATGCTATCATCATATTTTAACCTTTTTAAAAAATAACTTTCTTCTTCAGGTTTTAATGGTGGTGGAAGAACTTCTCCACTACCTATATAATAAATGGTATCCAGCAATCTATACTTTATTAATAGCTTGTAAAAAAACAGTTTTATTTTAATTAGTTTCTCTTTCAAATCCTCTCCCCCTAACCTAATATTTCTGGATGTAATAATCCATTGTATTGTTCATCCGTTGCCAATTTATCATTATATATAGCAACTATAATATCATCTTTCAATTTCTTTGTTTCATTGTCTAAATAAACTTTTATGCTATCTGGTACAAATCCAATTAATATACCATTATTATTTCCTAATGATTTGAAGGGAATCAATCTTAAATTAATTTCATCTCCTATCTCCTCCATAATTTTTGCAATAAAGTTTAAATCCAGATCTTTATTCTCCAAATAAACATTTTTAACTAGCTCAGGAAGTATGGTTTTTAAAGCATTATATTCAGCTATTATAACTGGTTTTTGTGATATTGGTTCCTTTAGAGAATTTCCAGTATCAATCAATGCTACCAAATCGGTTTTTTTATTATTTAAACTTATGGTTACATTAGTTAAACAATTTTCTCTACCGATTCTAATTAAATGATTTTTAAGAATATTTCTAATCAAAATAATTCCCAAACCTATACCAATAGTTAAAAACTTATATAATTCACTAGAGTTTTTAAATGAAAATTTAGATACAATAAATCTATTATTCAATATATAAAATATTCCAATTACAGTACCTGCAAATACAAAAGATGTTAAATAGAACGTTGACAATTGTCTTAAAAAGATTTTTAATTTTTCAGGGTTGAAAGCCAATACAATCATTAAAATAGAAACAGAAAATTTAATTATGAATTTCCCCATGAATTGCAAAGATGGGAAAAATACTACTAATGTGTAAATTGATCCTACTAATGAAGCAATTAACAAT
>NZ_PPXX01000043.1 GCF_021655075.1 Clostridium sp. Cult2 | reverse complement strand
TTAATCGAGTATTGCTAAATTGTATTAAGATTGGAGTCATTAGACATAAAAGAACTTAAATATTGATACAATAGAAACTCCTTGATTTCAAGGGGTTTTCTAATTTTGGGAGATAAAAACGGCCTGTTACTATAATAGATGAAACTTTAGTAGGAAATTACCATTTGATTGTTTGTAAAAAAACATAATTATGCTATAATTAAGGCATGATATTAATAAAGGAGTTGATATTATGCCTGAAATTAGACCAATAAAAGATTTAAGGAATACAACTGAGATTTCTGAGCTTTGTCATAAAACTAAAGAGCCAATTTTTATTACAAAAAATGGCTATGGTGATTTAGTAATTATGAGCATGGAAACATATGAAAGGAAGTTAGCTAAAGTAGATTTATATAAAAAGTTAGCTGAAGCAGAAAATCAAATTGAAAACGGAGAAATGCTATTAGATGCTGAAAGTGTTTTTAAAGATTTAAGAGAAAAATATGTCAAAGAATAATTATAGTCTAAAACTTACACCAAAAGCCAGTGAAGATTTAGATAAAATATATAGTTATATTTCCCAAGAGTTATATGCTGAAAGAGTTGCTAAAAATCTTTTGGAAAAAATAGAAGCAAGTATTATGCGACTTCAAGATTTTCCGTTTTCATGTAATTATGTAGCAGATGAGTTTTTGAGAAAGAAAGGTTATAGAAAGTTAATAATAGATAATTACATTTAATACAAAAACTATCATAAACAAGAACCTACTGGTTTAAAGGTTATAAAACCTAAGACTAGTGGGTTATTTTTTATTTCAAATAAAATCTGGTAGAAATTAGTTAATACATTAGTCAAGGTTTACTATCACTTTATGAGGAAGAACTTTTATATTTTAGCTTTTATAATCAAGAAAGCATTATGGGAATATACATATTGACATTTGCATATAATTTAGAGAGTTTTATATTGGAGGGAATTAAATGAATAATAAAAATTGTTACCATTCAATATTGGCCTCAGTATATAGAAATATAGAATATTACAAAGATATGATTGCATCAAGTAGTAACCTATATGAAAGGACGTTTTATGAAAGCCAACTTTATATTGAAATAATGCGTCTTAATTATTTGAATAATTATTACTGTAATAATATAAATAATGGAGAAAATCAGTTAAATCAAAGGACACATTCAAGTCAACAGAATTTGTTAGAAGAAAGAGTATTTACCATTGAGGAATTAGCACAGTATGATGGAGGAAATGGAAAACCTGCATATGTAGCTGTAAATGGTGTTGTTTATGATGTGAGTTTAGAGGCTACCTGGGGTGGAGGAACTCATTTCAGTTTATATGCTGGAAAAGATTTGACCGTCCAATTTAACAGATGTCATGATGACAGACTTGAGGTTTTAAGAAATTTACCTATAGTTGGTGTGCTACAAGAATAGATGGGAGATGATAGCTTGAATAATAGAACTACAAGATGTCCAATCCTAGATTCAAAAGATATGACAGCTAAAAAAATTATTGACCTTGCTATAAAAGAAGTAAAGAGTTCAGGACGCGAAAAAATGAACTTAATATGGTTAGAAGCTACAGGATGTTCTGGTAATATTATCTCTCTCTTAAATGCAGAAAACCCTGATGTAATTTATTTATTAAAAGAAATGATAACGCTAAAATATAATAATAGTCTCATGGCTGCAGAGGGAGAGGCAGCTTTTAGTCAATTTTTAGATACTCTAGAAACAGATTTTATCCTTGTGGTTGAAGGAGCAGTTTCTACAAAGGATAATGGTCTTTATAATATTATTGCCAATTATAATGGAAAAAGAATTACAGCTATGGAAGCAGTACAAATGGCTGGGGAGAAGGCTAAATATATTTTGGCTGTAGGAACCTGTGCCTCCTATGGAGGACCATCTGCTGCAAAACCAAACCCATCAGGAAGTGTAAGCGTAAGTGAGTTTCTAGAAAAAGAAGTAATTAGGGTACCAGGATGTCCTAGTCATCCCGATTGGGCTATTGGAACTATAGCAAATATTGTTGCTTTTGGTAAACCTAGCTTAGATGAAAAAAATAGACCTATTATTTTTTATGGAATAACCATTCATGATAGATGTACCAGAAGATCTTATTTTGATAAAGAGATTTTTGCTACTAAATTAGGGGATAAGGAATGTATGTTCAAGTTAGGCTGTAGAGGACCTGTGACAAGGACAGATTGTCCTGTAAGGAAGTGGAATAGCTATGTCAATTGGCCTATAGAAGATAATACACCTTGTATTGGTTGCGCCCAGGAAAGATTTCCAGACGGGATGGAACCCTTTGTAAGGTATTAAGTGTTTATGGGGAGGAAACTATGGGAAATAAAATTACAATTAATCCGATTACTCGTATCAGTGGATTTCTTGAAATACAGGTAGAAGTTCAGAACAATGAAATTATAGATGCTAAAAGTAGTGGAATGCTTTTTAGGGGATTTGAAAAAATGTTAAAAGGTAGGCCGCCTTTAGATGCTATATATTTTACAGAAAGAATATGTGGTATATGCTCTACAGCACATTCTATGGCATCTACATTAGCTTTAGAAGATATACTAAATATTATTCCGGATGAAAATGACAAAATGATTAGGGATTTTATGCATGGATGTGAATTTATACAGAATCACTTAAGACACTTTTACCAATATACACTTCCTGACTTTGTTTATGGACCTGAAATTCAACCATTATATGGGGCAAACCACGATGATTATAGGATGCCTGAAAAGTTGAATATGAAATTATCTAAGCATTACATTGAATCTGTTGAATATAGTCGTTTGGCCCATGAAATGCTAGCTGTTCTTGGAGGTAAAGTACCTCATAATCATGGAATATTTGTAGGGGGAGTAACGGTAAATTTGGACGCTTCAAAGTATATCAAAGTTAAGTCTATTCTAAAATCTATAAAAGAGTTTGTAATCAATAGAATGATTCCCGATGTTTATACTATAGCAGGGTATTATAAAGACTATTTCTATAATGGAGAAGGATATAAAAATTTAATGTCCTATGGTGTATTTGATACTTATACAGAAAAAGATCTTTTCTATATAGCACCACAGATATTGATTAGTGGTCAGAAACAGGAATTTAATCCTGATAAGATAACAGAAAATATTTATCGAGCTTGGTATGAGGCAAGCAAGGTAGAACAAAAGCCTTTTGATCCAACGGTAGATGAAAATGTATATAAAGAAGAAGCCTATAGTTGGATTAAAGCGCCAAGATATGAGGGATATCCTATGGAAGTTGGACCATTAGCAAGAATGTATTTAAGTGGTGGGTATACTAGAGGTATTTCAACAATGGATAGAATTATTGCCAGAGTTTTAGAAGTAAAAAAAATTATAGAAATCTTGGAAGGGTTACTAGAGAAAGTAGAATTAAAACCAGCCCAGCAAGGTAGATATGAATTCCCTCAAAAGGCAAAAGGTAAAGGGCTAATAGATACTACAAGAGGGGGTCTAGGGCACTGGGTAGCAATTAATGAGGAAGGAATTGAAAATTATGAAATTATTACTCCTACCACATGGAACCTTTCGCCAGGAGACTCTAGAGAAATCAAAGGAGCAGTTGAAAAAGCATTAATAGGTACAACAATCAGAGATATAAAAAATCCAGTAGAAATTGGGAGAATAGTTAGGTCGTTTGATCCATGTGTTTCCTGTGCTACCCATGTATTTGGTGATGGATATTCTCCTATTGAGATTAGGGTTATTTAATATGAAGATTAAATGTATTGCTATAGGAAATAGAATTATGGGAGATGACAGCATAGGTATTAAGGTTTTAGAGGAGCTTTCACCAGAATTGGAAAAAGAAAAAATAGAAGTTATATTTGGAGAGACAGATATTGACTATGCTTTAAATAAGATAGAGGATATGGACTTATTGTTTATTATTGATTCAACTTATTTTGATATAGCACCTGGCACAGTAACATTTACTACTATTGAAAAAGCAATTAATCAACCACATCAGCAAATTTATTCTCAACACCAGCCGAGCTTAATTAACTTTTTAAAGACATATAAAAAATCAATGAAAGGGTATATTTTAGGAATTGAAGTAGAAAAAATACACTTTTGTTTAGATTTAAGTGAAACACTAGAGGAGAAGTTTATAAGTATATGCGAAGAAATTCGTGAATTTATTTATAAAGCCATAAGGGGGATTTAAAATGCATGATACTTTTTTATTGAATAAGGTTTCGCAATCACTAAAAGAAATATGTAATGAAAATAAAATAAGTAGAATTGAGGAATTTACTTTAGTAGTAAATCATGATAGTCATATAAATGAAGAAAACTTACTAGAACATTTAAAACTTCATAATCTAGATATAATAGCAAAGGAACTTAGGATTGAAATACAAAAAGAAGATATAGAAGAACTGACTGCAATTATTAAAAGTATTCAAGGTGAGACCTATGGAGTATAGGAATAAATCTAAAGGCTATCCCAAGTGTGATCCTCCTTTAAGATTATTAAATTCAAAAGGAGAAGATTTATTAAGTAATAATCCAATAAGAGATACAATTCGTTTTATTAAGCAGGGAAAGATAGTTGCTATTAAGGGATTGGGAGGGTTTCATCTAGTCTGTGAAGCGGAAAAAGAAGAAGCTATCAGGGTCTTAAGAAAAAGAAAAAGCAGACCTCATAAACCTTTTGCAATTATGGTGAAAGATATAGAGATTGCTAAGATATTAGCTTATATTAGCAAAGAAGAGGAGCAGATTTTATTAAGTAATAAAAGACCTATTTTAATTCTAAACAAAATAGAGCCTAGTATATTACCAGATATAATTGCTCCTCACTCGAAAAAAATAGGTATTATGCTTCCATACACTTCATTCCATCATTTATTATTTAGTCAGGATATTTCCTCACTTATAATGACAAGTGGAAATGTGAGTGGAGGACCAATTCAATATGCTGATGAAAAAGCTATAAGCTATTTAAGAAATATAACTGATTATTTTTTAATACATAATCGAGATATTAATATCCCAATGGAAGACTCAGTAGTGAAAGTTATGGATAATGTGGAAGTTGTTATAAGAATAGCTAGGGGTTATACTCCTTATACCATAAATATGCAGGTAAATAATGAAATATTAGCCTTTGGTGCGGAACAGAAGAATACTTTTTGCTTGTCGCAAAACGGTTATGGCTATATGAGTCAATATTTAGGTGATTTAAAGGATTACGATGCTTACACTACCTATGAAAAAACAATAGATAACTTGACAGAACTATTAAATTTTAAGCCAAATATATTAGCGTTTGATTTACAATCAAGATATCCGTGTTTACAATACCCTAAATACCAATCAAAGAGAAAAGTTGCTGTACAACATCATCATGCACATATGGTGAGTTGCATGGTAGAACAAAACTTGATTAACCCAGTTATTGGAGTGGTTTTTGATGGGACAGGTTTAGGTACAGATGAAACCATATGGGGTGGAGAATTTTTAGTTGGTACAAGAAAGAGCTTTGATAGAGTAGGACATCTTAAATATGTATCAATACAAGGGGGAGATCAAGCAATAAAAGAACCATGGAGAATTGCTCTAAGCTATTTACACTCAATGAAATATGATGCAAGTAAAGTTTTAAAAGGAATAGATAAAGAAGAAATCAATATGGTAACTCAGGCATTAGATAAAAATATAAATTGTTTTAGAACATCTAGCATGGGAAGGTTTTTTGATTGCGTATCATCTTTACTTAACTTGTGTCAAAGAATAACCTATGATGGACAGGCGGCAATTGAATTAGAGAATATAATAAATCCTTCTATTAAAGAAGGTTATGAATATCACATTATAAATAAAGACAATATATATCAAATAGATTATAAAAGTATTATACTAGGTGTTTTAAGAGATATAGAAAATAAAATCTATTCTGATGATATTTCATCTAAATTCCACAATACAATTGGCAATGCAACAGTAGACTTAGTTTGTAGAATAGGTAAAAGGTATGAAATGAAACAAGTTGTTCTAGGCGGAGGAGTTTTTCAGAATGACTATTTATTATTATATGTATTAGAAAAACTAAGAGAGAGAGGTTTTACTGTTTATTATAATCAGCAGATTCCTATTAATGACAGTGGTATTTCAGTAGGACAATTAGCTATAGCAGATGCAATAGAAGGGAAGGGGTAGTATGTGTATAGCGGTTCCTGGTCAAATTATAGATATTTCTAATAAAGATGCCATAGTAAGTATAATGGATGTGGAAACAACAGTTAACATACAATTAATTAACAAGCCAAAGATTGGAGACTATGTATTAGTTCATGCGGGCTGTGCAATTGAGAAGTTGGATCAAGTATACTTTAATGATTTATCTGATATTTTTAAAAGTATTTTAGATGAGGATGAAAGTATAGATGAATAAAGAGTTAATACAACACTTAATTAAGGAAATAAATATAATGGCCAGCAAAGAAATTAAAATCATGGAGGTATGTGGTACTCATACACAAATAATATCTAAGTTAGGTATTAGGTCAGTATTGTCTCCTAACATAAAGCTACTGTCAGGCCCTGGGTGCCCAGTTTGTGTAACCGATGAGAAATATATTGATACAGCAATTGAAATGTTAAGCAAATATGATGTTGTTATTGCTACCTTTGGGGATTTATTAAGATTAAAAGGAACAAAAAATTGTTTGCTAGATGAAAAAAGCAAGGGAAAGAATGTAATAATCGTTTATTCCCCCATGGATTTAATAAAAATGGCTGAAGATAATAAAAAGAGAAAAATTATATTTCTTGGGGTAGGGTTTGAGACAACTGCACCAATTATTGCCTTAACTATTAGAGCTGCTTTTGAAAAAGAGCTTAATAATCTATTCTTTCTTACATCTATAAAGCTAATGAGCCCAATTTTGCATTACATATTAAAACAACCAGAAAGTCAAATTCAGGGATTCATTTGTCCAGGACATGTAGCTTCTATAAAAGGCTCTAACTACTTTAAATTTATAGTAGAAGATTACAATATTCCAGCAGCTGTATGTGGATTTGAAGCTCTGGATATTTTAGGAGGCGTTCATTATTTAGTGAAACAGATTAGCAATAATAAAAATAGAGGCTTTAAAAACATGTATAAAAGATGTGTAAAACCTGAAGGAAATCCTACTGCTAATCAATTAATTGAAGAGGTATTTCAAGTTTCCCATGGAGAATGGAGAGGAATTGGACAGGTGGAGAACTCCTTTTTAATAATTAAGAAAAAGTATGAGAATCTTGATGCAGAGAAGAACTTTGAAGTAAACATTGAAAGGCAAAGTTATATAACTAAATGTGCATGTAGTGATATTTTGTTAGGAAATAAAACACCGAGAGAGTGTCAACTTTTTGATAGGATATGTAATCCTTTAAGTCCTTATGGACCTTGCATGGTATCTACGGAAGGAGCTTGTGCTATTGCTTACCAGTATAGAGAGGAAGTGTATAATGTGTAATAGTATTAAATTAACACATGGTAATGGAGGTAAGGATACAAGTATAATAATTAAGGAAATCTTTCATAAGCATTTTAGTAATAATTTATTAATAAACTCTCTAGATGCTGCTGTATTTGAAGTAGGTCAAGGTAAACTGGCTTTTACAACAGATTCATTTGTAGTAAAGCCCCTATTCTTTTCAGGAGGAGACATTGGTAAACTAGCTGTTTGTGGAACTATAAATGATTTAGTTGTATCCGGAGCCATGCCACTTTATCTTAGTTGTGGATTTATAATTGAAGAGGGATTTAGTATTGATTTACTGGAAAAGATTGCTGAATCAATGGGTGAAATGTGTAAAGAAACTGGAGTTAAAATTATTGCCGGAGATACAAAGGTAGTAGAAAAGGGATCGGTAGACGGGCTGTTTATTAATACTTCGGGAATCGGCATGACTAATAGAGGATATGAACTAAAACCAATTAAAGAAGGAGATAGAATTATTGTCACTGGAGGTATTGGGGAGCATGGTACAACCATAGCTATTGAGCGGTACGAAATGAAAGTTAAAGGGGATCTCAAGAGTGATTGTATGCCGCTAAATAATGTGATTGTAAAACTTAAAAAATACGAAAATAGTATTAAATTAATGAAAGATCCAACAAGGGGAGGACTAGCAACAGCATTGAATGAAGTTGCAGAATTTGTTGGAAAGGGGATACACTTGCTAGAGGAACAGATACCCATAAAAAAAGAAGTTGTTTCCATTAATCAACTTATTGGGTTAGACCCTCTTTACTTAGCATGCGAAGGTCGTATGATATTAGTAGTTGATCAAAAGGAAAGTCAGAGTATATTAAAAGAGATTAGACAATGTGAAGGCTGTGAAGATGCAGCAATAATTGGAAGTTTTATTAATTGTAGGGCTCAGTCCATAGTATTTATGGAAACCCATATTGGGGGAAAAAGAATAATAGGGCCATTAGAAGGAGCTATGTTACCAAGAATTTGCTAATATAAATTATATTTTAATCCACAGTTAATTGCAGATTGTGTTTATAGTTATATAAATTTTTATCTGGAATTATATTGATTTAATAATTGAACCATTTCATTTATGCACTTGGCCTCCTCCATCATCTGAATATACACCACCCCTGTTTACTGCAAAATGCCTGACAGTGCGGGAAGACAGAGGGTTTCGTTTAACCTTTTTCTGTGAAATTCAAAACAAATAAGGAAAGGATGGATGAATATGAGTGATTTATTCAGCGGACTTGGCGGACTTATGAAGGGGATTTCCAACTTTATGCCCCAAGATGATCCGGATGTAAAGGTGATGACAGCCCAATCGGAGGTAAACGATTTAGAAAAACAGGAAACTGAGCTATATGCACAGATTGGTAGGCAGGTTTTGGCAAAGGGAGATGTCCAGTTTCCTGAGTTGGAAAGTAAGCTGCAACTTGTACAAGATAATCTGTTAATAGCTAAAGAAAAGTTGAAAAACGCATTGTCGGAAAAGGATGCTAAGGAAGCAGCTAAACGGGTGGAGGATGAGAAGCAAACCTGTTCTTCATGTGGCAATCGCAATCCAGATGGTGTGAAGTTCTGCCAGGAATGTGGTGAAAAGTTGGGAGTCAGCATGTTATGCCCAACTTGCGGCTCTAGACTTGTTCCTGGAGTGCGTTTCTGCGGTGAATGTGGCACGAGATTGGAGGGATAGCATGGCAAGCTACAAGCAACCCTGCATCCATTGTGGTGCGTTCATAGAGCCAGATTCACGATTCTGTCCCGCTTGTGGAAGCGGTAATCCCTTCATTTATCTCTGCCCAGCCTGCCTGCGTCCTATTAAAAAGGATGAGGTAATCTGCGCAGGATGTGGAAGGAATCTATATGTATATTGCCCTGCCTGTGGTAAGCAGACTTATGTGCAGGACAGGTGTGAGAAATGTGGCAGGACTTTGATGGTAAAATGCCAAAATCCGCGTTGCGGTGTGCAGCAGTTTTTTGAAAATACAAAATGCACAGCCTGCGGTAAAAAAATCAAATCTATTAAGAAATGAGGTGAGAATATGCTTCAATCCTTTACACGCAATTATGAGGATAATTCCACCGAGGCCGGGTTCCAGTTTACCTTCTACTGTGATCTTTGCCAGGATGGATATAAAAGTAGTTTTATTGAATCGGAAACTTATAAAAAGAATCGTGGACTGCGCAATCTTGCAAGGGGTGTGGGAACTATTGGGAGTTTCTTTGGAGGCAAGGTGGGTAGTCTTGGTTATTCCCTAGAGCGCAGTGGGAACATTCTTTCTGAGAGGTTCGAGGGCATGAGCCCAGAATGGCACAAGGAGCATGAGAAAGCATTTGAACACGCCAAAAATGAGGCCCAAAGGCATTTTCATCGCTGCCACGGCTGCCATAGCTGGGTTTGTGATGCATGCTACAACGAGGATGAGATGCTTTGCACTGATTGCGCTCCTAGGCAGGATGTAACGGTAGCCAAAGCCCGAGCTGAGGCCATGCGCCGCAATATCGACGAGGTTGCTGAGACTGCTACGGTTTGGAAAGGTAAACTGGAAAGTAAAACGGTGGTCTGCCAAAACTGTGGCAAACCAGCAGGTACAGGAAAGTTCTGCAACAACTGCGGTGCTTTGCTAGACCTCAACACTTGCTCGAATTGCGGGGCTAAGAACGCACAGGGAGTGAGGTTTTGCAATCAATGCGGTGCATCCATGATTACACCAGCCTTAATCAGGTGCCCAGTTTGCAATGAGGAAAATCCACTTGGTACCAAGTTCTGTGGGAATTGTGGAAATAAGCTGCAGCTTTAGATGGATCATTGGGTAAACAATTATATACCCGCTTACATTGACTCATGACAAACACAGAACAAAGGGAAGATAAATTTCCAAATATGTATCTTGCAACCCTTCTACTCTAGCTAGGGTCTAGCATATTTAGAAGAGCAAAGATATAATGTGGAAGAAATGCAGTCGGTATATATAATTTCTAAGAACATTTATTTAGAGTGGGTAGTGAGAATAGAGAAGGAAACAGTGAATAGAAAAACGTATTTAAAGGCTGACTTAGGTGGAAATCTAAGCCAGCTTATTTATTTTACATAAACTTATACAAATGCTTGAACAAATGGGAGTTGTCCTAATCAGGGAAAGAATTAAAACCATTATAAAAAGGGCTATGGTTTAGAGTATCTTCTTATAAGGGTAGATTTTTGCTATATAAAATTTGGTAAAATTTTAACAAAAAATTAGCTATTTATTTTTTTATCGCTATAATAGAATCATTATGTAACTAAAATATTAATTTAATTAGGATTATTAAATCAATAATTTTTAAAAGAAAATGCTTGAATGCAAGCATAAGACTATAATGTACGGATATGGGCAATTTTTTAAAATTTAGACAATAAAATACAAAGGGCAAAAAACCTTATAAAAGATTATTAAAATATTAACAAAAAACCGCCTATTTATTTTTTTATGTGTTATAATGAAATCATTAGGTAATCAATATACTAATTATACAAGGAGGGATTATTGAATTGATTTTTTCAAAAGAACATATTTGGTTAGAAGTAAAAGATGATGTTGCAGAAGTAGGTTTATCCCAGTTTAAGAAAAACAAAATGGGTAAGGTTGTTTATGTTGATATGCCTGAAGAAGAAGATTCTATAAGCAAAGGAGATGTTTTATTTAGTGTCGAATTTGCTAAATCTCAAGGTGAGTTTGAATCTCCAATAACAGGAACGGTTTTAGAATGTAATGAAGATATATTAGATGACCCTGATATTTTAAATGAAGATTGTGAAGGGAACTATATTCTAAAAATTAAGCTAGATAATCCTGAAGAAGTTAATGAACTTCTTAGTGCTGAAGAATATAGTGAATTCTGTAAATGCTAAAATAAATTATGGAGTATTCCATTATCGATAAGGTGGTAATAGTATGTATGATGTTATTGTTCTAGGAGGAGGTCCTGGAGGATATAAAGCAGCTGAATTATCTGGTAAAGCTGGGCTTAAAACTGTACTTATAGAGAAAGAACATCTTGGTGGTATGTGTCTTAATAGAGGATGTATACCTACTAAAGCTTATTATAGTGATATTATTGGTAAACGTGGTGCTGTAGAAAATATGTGGGATAAAAAAAATCAAGTTGTAGAAACTTTAAGAGGTGGAATATCCCAATTAATGAAACTAAATAATGTAGATGTTATTTATGGGGAAGGCACTATAGTTGATACTAATGATATAAAAAAAGTTGAAGTAAAAGTAGGACAAGATATAAAAGAAGTTCGTGGTAAAAATCTAATTATTGCTGTTGGATCCATATGTAGACAAATGGATTTTGAAAATAATGATTTGGATGAAATAATTACAGGAGACTATGGAGTAAATCGTGAAGATTTATGGAATAGTGATGAAGTTAAATCTGTAGCTATAGCTGGTGCCGGTGTTATTGCTATAGAATTCGCATTTATGTTAAAAGCTCTTGGAAAAGATGTTACTATATTAAAACATTCAGATCAAATTCTAAGAAAATGTGATATTGATATCAAAAAGAAACTTAAATCAATAATTAGAAGAAATAAGATAAACACAATTGACTATTTTGAAATAGAAAAAGTTGAAAAAATAGATGATTCTCTTGTTGTATATGGTAATAGTAAAAAGGGCCCTCAAGAAGTTAAATGTGAGAGATTAATTCTTTGCTCTAGTTTGGTTCCTATAGTTGATGGATATGGCCTTGAAAACACTGATATTGAATATAGTGAACAAGGAATAAAAGTAAATGAATTTATGAGAACCAATAAGGATGGCGTTTATGCAATAGGTGATGTAACTGGTGGAATGATGCTTGCTCATGTTGCTGAATATGAAGCTATGGCTGCTATAGATAATATAATAGGCAAAGATTATACTGTAGATTATAAGAGTGTACCAGCGTGTGTTTTTGCAGAGCCTGAAATTGCTTATGTTGGTATTACTGAGCAAGAAGCTGAAGGAAAAGGCATGAAAATACAAATAGGTAAATCTCATTTTATGTCTAATGGAATGGCGCTTGCTATGAACGATACAACAGGTTTTGTAAAGGTAATAGCAGATGAAAATGGGAAACTCATAGGTACACATATTATGGGGCCGGAAGCTTCTGCATTGATTAGTGAAGCAGCGCTTGGAATTTATGCAGGTTTAACTGTAGAACAAGTTGCAAAATGTGTACACCCACATCCAACTTTAAGTGAGTGCTTTAAGGACGCATTATTTAATGTTCATCAATAAAATAAAGACCAGCTAATTAAAGTCAATAGATTTTAGCAAAATAATATTAAATATTTTTTGAAAAACTAATAATAAAAAAATGCACACCTAATAAACCAA
>NZ_PPXX01000042.1 GCF_021655075.1 Clostridium sp. Cult2 | reverse complement strand
ATTTTTAGAGATAAAAAAGTAGGATATGGAAATGCTATGGAAACCTTTGGATTCTGTACAGTTGTTTATGATGATTGATTTTTTCAATTCATTAGTATTTCAGGTTTAAATATATAATAGCTAACTGGTACAATTTTATTAATAAAATTGTACCAGTATTTTTATGCCCTAACTTCATTCCCTTTAGTATAAAAATAATCATTGTTCACAAAATATCATAATGTTTAAATCAGGGAATTTTGGGAATAAAAACAATGAAAATGATTATCAAAATCGAATGAAATATAACAAAGTATTGATGAAGAAATTTAATCCATAAAAGGGGGTAAATAAAATATGCGTTTTGAAGATTATAGCCCATTAGAAGATAAACACTATAGTATTTTAGATCCTAATGGTCAAGTCATTACAGAAGAAGACCTTCCTTCCCTTTTAGAGGAGGAATTAGTATACCTTTATAGAACTATGTTATTTAGTAGAATTATCGATGAAAAAACCCTATCCTATCAAAGACAAGGAAGAATGCTAACCTATGCTCCAAATATTGGTCAAGAAGCTGCTCAAATAGGTAGTGCTTATGCTATGGAAAAGGGTGATTGGTTAGTGCCATCTTTTAGAGAATTAGGAGCATGGCTTGTTAAAGGTGTACCTCTTAAAAATATCTTCCTCTATTGGTATGGTAATGAATGGGGAAGCTATATGCCAGAAGGTGTAAAGGTATTACCCGTTTCAGTTCCTATTTCCTCCCAACTACAACATGCTACAGGCATTGGCATGGCTAATAATATAAAAGGTGAAAATCATGTAGTAGTAGCCTATGTTGGAGATGGAGGCACTTCTCAAGGAGATTTCCACGAAGCTTTGAACTTTGCTACTGTATTTAAAGCACCAGTAGTATTTATTATTCAAAATAATCAATATGCTATTTCTGTTCCAAGAAAAAAACAAACAGCTAGTAAAACCCTTGCTCAAAAGGCAATTGCCTATAATATGCCCGGGATTTTAGTAGATGGAAACGATATATTTGCTATGTATTCAGCAACAAAAGAAGCCATAGATAGAGCAAGGAAAGGTGAAGGGCCAACATTGATTGAAGCCTTTACCTATCGCCTAGGCGCTCATACTACTTCTGATGACCCAACCAAATATAGAGAAGATGAAGAAGTAGAAAAATGGAAAGAAAAAGACCCGATTTTAAGGTTTAAAAAATATCTCCAAAACAAAGGAATACTGACTGAAGAATGGGAAGAAAAGACTAAAAAAGAATTAGAAAGGGAAGTAACATTAACTTTTGAAGAAATAGAGGACAAATCAGATACTTTAATTGAAGATATATTTAAATATCATTACGAGACTATGCCTCCACATTTAGAGGAACAATTAAATGATTACAAATCTTTTTTAGAAGGAGGTAATTAACATGTCTAATAAGTTGAATATTATTGAAGCTGTAAATCAGGCTCTTATGAATGAAATGGAAAGGGATGAAACTGTAGTAGTTTATGGTGAAGACGTAGGTGTGGAAGGCGGGGTATTTAGAGCCACAGTAGAACTACAGAAGAAATTTGGTAAAGAGAGAGCTTTTGATACACCTCTTGCTGAGTCCGCTATTGTAGGTACAGGTGTGGGTATGGCAATTAACGGTTTAAAGCCAGTTGTTGAACTACAGTTTATGGGATTTTCCTATCCTGCCTTTAATCAAATAATATCCCATGTTGCAAGGATGCGTAACAGGTCTCGAGGACGATATACACTTCCAATGGTAATTCGTGCTCCTTATGGTGGAGGTATAAGAGCTTTGGAACATCACTCTGAAAGTACTGAAGCCTTATATGCCCATATTCCAGGGTTAAAGGTTGTAATACCTTCAACACCCTATGATACTAAAGGCTTGCTAATAGCAGCCATTAGAGATTCAGATCCAGTACTCTTTTTAGAACCAAAACGAATTTATAGGGCCTTCAGGCAGGAGGTTCCAGAAAAGAGTTATGAACTTCCAATTGGGAAAGCAAAAGTATTAGAAGAAGGGGAAGATGTAACTATAATTACCTGGGGAGCTATGGTAAGGGATGTACAAGAAGCTAGTAAAATTGTAAAGGATAAAGAAATTAATCCTGAGATAATAGATTTAAGGACTATTTCTCCAATGGATAGAGAAACCTTTATAAACTCCGTCAAGAAAACGGGAAGGGCAATAATAGTCCATGAAGCTCCGAAGACTTTAGGGGTAGGTGCAGAGATAGTATCCATCATAAACGAAAAGGCCTTCCTATATTTGGAGGCTCCCCCAACTAGGGTAACGGGTTTTGATACTACCTTCCCATTGCCAAGGGGAGAAAAACACTATATCCCATCTCCTGAAAGAATTGCAAAGACTATAGAAGAAGTTGTGAAATTTTAGGGAGGAGGTAATAATATGAAATTTGAATTTCGATTTCCCGATATAGGTGAAGGGATTACAGAAGGTAACCTTATGAAATGGTTGGTAAAAGAAGGAGAATATATAGAAGAAGGTCAATCGGTGGCTGAAGTTGAGACGGATAAAGTAATTACAGAAATACCTTCTCCAAGAACGGGAAGAGTTTTAGGGTTGAAAGTGGAAGAAGGGGATTTAATTAATGTAGGAGATGTGTTTATTACCATAGATACTTCAGGAGGGGCTGATGAAATAGATGGTAAAGAAGAATTAGCTGAAAAGAAAGAAATAGTGGAAGAAGAAACAGCTGGTGTAGTAGGTGAGGTAATAGCTTCTTCTGAAGAAATTCCACCAAGTACGGAAGGTCAACCTAATTTTCCAGAAAAACCTGAGAAAGTTAAGGTATTGGCTACACCTGTTGCACGAAAAATGGCTGAGGATCTAGGTGTGGATATTTCAAAGGTAGAAGGTACAGGACCCAATGGTAGGGTTATGAAAGAAGATATAATAAAGGCTAAGGAGTCCATGTTTAAACCTATGAAAGAAATAACACTACCAGAAATAGAATACAAAGCAAGTACACCTATAGAAGATGAAGGAATAGAAAGAATTCCTCTTACCAGAATAAGAAAAACTATTGCAGAACAAATGGCGGTTTCTAGATTTACCATACCTCATACTACTGCAATGGATGAAATAGATGTGACAGAATTATATGAATTCAGGAAGAAATATAAGGAAAGGTTAAAAGAGGAAGAGGTAAGCTTAACCTTCCTTCCCTTTATCATTAAAGCAGTTATAAGAGTGTTGAAGGAATTCTCTGAATTCAATTCTTCATTAGATGAGGAAAATGATGAGTTAATATTAAAGCATTTTTATCATATAGGTATAGCTACTGATACTGATAGAGGTCTGATGGTACCTGTAATAAAAGATGCTGATAAAAAGAGTATAGTAGAAATTGCTAAAGAAATAGAAGATTTAAGCAGTAGAGCTAAAAACAATAAAATAGAACTTCACGAATTAAGGGGTAGTACTTTTAGTATAACCAATTATGGTTCTATAGGAGGCCATTTCGGTATTCCAATTATCAACTATCCTGAATCAGCAATTTTAGGTGTAGGGCGTATTGTTAAAAAGCCTATTGTAAAAGATGATGAAATAGTTATTGCTAGAATATTACCTTTATCCTTATCCTATGATCATAGGATAATTGATGGGGCTAGTGGGGCTCGATTCTTAAATCTATTATCAGAATTGCTTAGAGATCCAGAGATGCTATTGTTGAAATCCTAGAAAGGAATGAAGGTGATTATATGAATAGATATGATGTTATCGTTATTGGTGGAGGTCCTGGAGGTTATGTGGCTGCCATAAAGGCAGCCCAACTTGGGGGGAAGGTGGCGGTAGTTGAAAAGGAAAAACTAGGTGGAGTATGTTTAAATTGGGGTTGCATACCTACTAAAACTCTATTAAAAACTGCTAAACTATACGAAGATATATTAAGAGGAGAAGAGTTTGGCATTATAGGTATTGATAAAGAGGATGTAAAGGTGGATTGGAATCTTTTATCCAAACGTAAGGATAAGGTTGTAAAAAAACTGGTATCTGGTATATATATGCTCTTTAAGAAGAATAAAATAGACTTTTTTGAAGGTATGGGAAGAGTTATAGATAAAAATAAGATTGAAGTTAATGGAGAGGTCATAACTGGAAAAAATCTTATAATAGCAACGGGAGCCAAAGACAATTTGCCTCCCATTCAAGGATTAGAAGAGACTTTTAAGTCTGGGAAGATTATCAATAGTAAAGGTGCCTTACAATTAGAACAAGTGCCTAAGGACTTAGTAATAGTTGGTGGTGGAGTTATAGCCATAGAATTTGCCACTCTATTTAATTCTTTAGGTTCAAATGTGACTCTAATACAAAGATCAAGCCATATATTGTCTTCTATAGAAAAGGAAATGGCTATTACTCTTGAAAAACATCTTATTAGAAAAGGGATAAATATTGTAACGGAAACAAAGTTAAAGTCTATAACGGAAGATGGGGTTTCAATAGATTATAAAGGAGAAGAAAAGTTATTTAAAGGGAACAAATACCTTATATCTCTAGGATTAAAACCTGAGTTAAAGGGAATAGAAAATTTAAGCCTAGAGCTGGATTCTAAGGGATTTGTAAAAACCAATGAGAGAATGGAGACCAATATAAAAGGGGTATATGCTATTGGTGATTTAAATGGAAAATTTGCTTTAGCCCATGTTGCTTCTGCAGAAGGAATGGTAGCTGCAGAAAATATTATGGGAAGTGATAGTACTATGAATTACAATATAGTGCCTTCTTGTGTTTATACTTTCCCTGAACTGGCATCTGTTGGACTTACAGAGGAGGAAGCTAAAGAAAAGGGACATGATATTACAGTAAGCAAGTTCCCATTAGCTGCTAATGGAAAAGCATTGGCAGAAGGAGAAACCTTAGGGTTTGCTAAAATAATATCCGATAATAAATATGGTGAAGTTATAGGAGTTCACATTATGGCTAGCAACGCTACGGATATGATTTCCGAGGCTATAGTTGCAATGCAATTAGAATCTACAGTCTATGATGTAGCCAAGGCAATACACCCTCATCCTACCTTATCAGAAGTGGTTATGGAAGCAGCTCTTGGCGCCATAGACAAACCTATACACATATAAAATTGACTATATTAGAAAAGTTAGGCTTAAAAATCTAACTTTTCTTTTTGATAAATCAACTCCTAATATTGTTATATATTTGAAGAGAAAATAAAAAGCTGTTCTAAAATTATGTTTTGGAACAGCTTTTTATTATGATATAATTATATTGATATTATTAAAAGTTTTGTAAACCTAGGAAGAAGGTGGATGTTTTGAAGGATTCATTTGGAAGGAATATAACCTATCTACGTATATCTGTAACGGATTTATGCAATTTAAGATGTAAATACTGTATGCCTGAAGAAGGAATTACCAAAGTTCATCATAAAGATATATTGTCTGTTGAAGAAATAGAGGAAATAGCAAAAGTATTTGTAAAATTAGGAGTAAATAAGATAAGACTTACTGGTGGAGAACCCTTATTAAGGCCTGGTATTTTAGATATTGTTGAAAAAATTGGGAGGTTAGAAGGATTAAAAGATTTTGCTTTAACCACCAATGGAATATTATTAAAGAAATATGCTAAAGAGTTAAAACTAAGGGGAATTAATAGAGTTAATATAAGTTTGGATACTTTAGATGAAAATAAGTATAATAATATAACTAGAATTGGGAAACTTAAAGATGTAATGGAAGGAATTGAAGCTGCAAAAGAAGTAGGTTTAACCCCTATTAAAATCAATACAGTCTTAATAGGTGGGTTTAATGATGACGAAATAGAGGACATGGTAAGGCTTACTGAAAAAGAAGATATAGATGTAAGGTTTATTGAATTGATGCCCATAGGAGAAGCAATAAAATATGAATCAAAATACTTCATATCTAATGAATTAGTTTTAAAAAAAGTACCTGAATTAATCGAAATAGAAAGAAAGGATATATCTTCTCCAGCAGTTTATTATAAATTACCTAATGCTAAGGGAAGAGTTGGATTAATAAATCCAATATCCTGTAAATTTTGTGAATACTGTAATAGGATTAGATTAACAGCTCAAGGGAAATTAAAATTATGTCTCCATTCTAGAGATGAAATAGACTTAAAGGAAGCTTTAAGAAAGGGACAAGATTTAGAGAGGATTATAGTTGAGGCCATAGGAGAAAAACCAGAGTCTCATAATTTGGAATCAGGAGTATATGTAACTAAGAAAATGTACCAAATAGGAGGTTAAAATGGAATTTACTCATTTTAATGAAGAAGGTAGAGCTCATATGGTGGAAGTAGGAAATAAAGAAGATACTAAAAGAGTTGCAAAAGCTTATGGAAGAATAAAAATGAAAAAAGAAACCATACAGATGATTAAAGACGGATTGATAAAAAAAGGAGACGTCCTTTCTGTAGCTCAAATTGGAGGCATAATGGGCTCTAAAAGGACTAGCGATCTTATTCCTATGTGCCACAATATATTTATAACTGGTTCAAATATTAGATTTAATATATTAGAGGATAATATAGAAATAGAATCAGAAGTTAAGACTATTGGCAAAACTGGGGTAGAGATGGAAGCATTAACAGCTGTATCCATAGCTGCCCTAACTATTTATGATATGTGTAAAGCAGTAGATAAAGAGATGGTAATTGAAGAGATAAAATTACTCAAAAAATCTGGTGGCAAATCTGGTGAATATATTAGAAAAGAAGATTGATAGAGAGGTGTCTATTATGAATAAACTTGGCAAAGTAATTGATATAAATATATCTGAAGGAAAAGGCGTAGTAAAAAAACCTATAGAAAAAGGTGTTTTTATAGAAGATTATGGATTAGAAGGAGATGCTCATGCCGGGAAATGGCATAGACAAGTTAGTCTTCTTGGAATCGAAAGTTTTAAAAAGGTTGAAGAATTAGGAATTGAAGGTTTAAAACATGGTGATTTTGCAGAAAATATTACTACAGAAGGAATAATACTACATGAACTTCCTATTGGGACTAGAATGAAAATAGGTGAAACAATTCAAGAGGTAACTCAAATAGGGAAAGAATGCCATGTAGGATGTGCTATTTCAAAAAAGGTAGGTAAATGTATAATGCCTAAAGAAGGAATATTTACAAGGGTTATAAAAGGTGGGGCCATTAAACCTGGAGATACCATAGAGGTGCTTTAAATGCGAGTTGATTCTCTATTCATAAAGAAAAAAAAGGACAGGACTATTGAAAAAATTGAAGAAGGTTATTTAATAAAAGATTATGGTCTCGCTGGAGATATAAATGGAGTGGGTGGAGATAGACAAGTATCTATTGCTACTAAGAAAGTAAGAAGATATATGGAAAAAGGAGATTTAGAGGGGATTTGTAGCAATAGATTTTATGAAAATATTACAATTGAAGGATTAAATATTGAAAAACTATATATAGGACAGTGGATTATTATAGGGGATACTGTTCAAGAAATTACTTCTATAGGAAAAAGATGTTTCCCTGAATGTAATCTACTCATCTCACATAATCCATGCCCATTATTTAAGGAAGTATTGTTTGCCAAGGTGATAAAGGAAGGACCTATAAAAGTAGGGGATAAAGTAGACTTGATTAATAATACTAATCTGCAGGATGAAATTAGGTGATAAACATGGATTATAAAGAATATGTAGATAGTATAATAAAAAACATACCTTTAGGAATTGCCATTACAGGTGTAGATGGTTATGTTAAAAATGCAAATAATCAACTATTAGATATGTTTGGTTATAAGGCAATGGAGATAGTTGACAAACCTATATCCAACCTATTCCAAAATCCAAATAAAATAGAGAATTTATTGCAGAAACAAAAGAGTATTATTGAAGAAGAAGTATATGTAAATGCGAGGACAAATAAGGTTAGATTTAACTTATCGGCATATCCCATACATGGAACTGACGGTGATAGGTTAGATATTGTCTATATTTTTAATGATGTTAAAAAAGAAAGAAAACTAGCTAATAAAATATTAGAAAATAAAGCCATTTATACTTTTGATAAAATAATTTCCCAGGATGAAAATTTCAATAGAATAGTATGTTTTGCCAAGGAGGTATCTGATTCAAAGTCCACTATACTCATTACAGGTGAATCGGGCACTGGGAAAGAAATATTTGCTCAATCCATACACAATCATAGCGACAGAAGAAACAAACCTTTTGTTGCTATTAATTGTGGAGCTATTCCCAAAAATTTAATTGAGTCAGAACTATTTGGATATGTGGAAGGAGCTTTTACTGGGGCAAAAAAAGAAGGGCAACCAGGAAAATTTGAAATTGCTCATGAAGGAACTATTTTTTTAGATGAAATAGGAGAAATGCCCTATAGCATGCAGACTAGACTGTTAAGGGTTATTGAAGAGGGAATAGTTTCTAGAGTTGGAGCAATTGACCAAAGGGTTGTAGACGTGAGGATAATAGCGGCTAGTAATAGAAATTTAAAAGAAGAAGTAAAAGAAGGTAATTTTAGAAAGGATTTATTTTATAGGTTAAATGTTCTGCCCATTAGAATTCCACCATTAAGAGAAAGAAAAGGAGATATTCCTCTACTTATAGATTATTTTATGAGTAAAATATCCAAACGACTAAATAAGAAGAAAATTCCTATACCTAAGGATATAATGGAGGAACTAATGAACTATGAATGGCCAGGAAATGTAAGGGAATTGGAAAATTTTATTGAGTTATCTATAAATTTGGGATATGTACCAAAAGAATCAGGAGATGAGGGAACTATTGGATTAAAGGAGCATATATACAATAATCTTCTATTAGAATATATAGAAAGAAAACATATAATGGAAGTATTAGAAATATTCTCTTGCAATATTACCAAATCAGCAGAAGCTCTTGGTATTGGTAGGAATACCCTTTATAGGAAGATGGATAAATATGGAATAGACTGCTCTAATCTAGAGCAGTGGTCTGGATTGGAACGGGAATAAAGTGAAAAATCGTATTAGAATGGAACGGTTCTTATTAAAGCCTTGATATAAGATTGATATCAAGGCTTTTTATTTTTTGGCATAATTTATGCATAATTAATACTATGAAGTAAAAGTATAAATAGTGAAAAATTTACTATTAGCTTTTTTAGATAAATTATATAGGGAGGTATAAATTATGAGTGGATATATGGGGAAGATTTTGAGAGTTAATTTAACAGAAAGAACCATAGAAGTAGAGCCTCTAGATTATAAAGTAGCACAAAAATTTCTAGGCTCTAGGGGTCTAGGAGTTAAGATTATGATGGATGAGGTTCCAGCAAATGTAGAACCATTGAGTGAAGAAAACAAACTAATAATAGCAACTGGAGCTTTAACAGGAGCACCTGTTCCTACTAGCGGAAGGTATATGGTTATAACCAAATCTCCGTTGACAGGAACTATTGCTATAGCTAATTCTGGTGGCCAATGGGGAGCAAAGTTTAAGGCTACAGGCCATGACCTTATAATCTTTGAAGGAAAAGCTGACAGACCAGTATATCTTTATATTGAAGATGACAAAGTGGAGATTAGGGATGCTAATCATCTTTGGGGAAAGACTGCTAGTGAAACAACTGAAGCCATTGAAAAAGAATTAGAAGGCATTAAAGTTCTTTGCATCGGGCCAGCCGGGGAAAAATTATCTCCAATGGCTGCTGTAATGAATGATATAGATAGAGCAGCTGGACGTGGTGGTGTAGGAGCAGTAATGGGTTCTAAGAACTTAAAAGCTGTAGTTGTTAAAGGAACTAAAAAGATACCAATATTTGATGAAGAAAGAACTAAGAAAGTATCACAAGAAAAGGTTAAAACATTGAGAGAAGATCCAGTAGCTGGTGGGGGACTACCAACCTATGGTAGTGCTGTTTTGGTAAATATAATAAATGAATCTGGAGTTTTGCCAGTAAAGAACTTCCAAGAATCCTATACAGATAAGGCAGACTTAATATCTGGCGAAACTATGACTGAAAAATATCTTGTGAGGAAAAATCCTTGTTTTAGATGTCCTATAGCTTGTGGTAGAGTAGTCAAACTAGCCGATGGTACAGTTGTTGGAGGGCCAGAATATGAAACCGTATGGTCCTTTGGAGCTGACTGTGATGTATACGACTATAATGCAATAAACGAATGTAATATGCTATGTAATGAGTATGGATTAGACACTATATCAGCTGGTGCAACCATAGCAGCAGCTATGGAACTATATGAAAAGGGTTATATTAAAGATGAAGAAATAGAAGCAGACGGTTTAAGTTTAAAATGGGGAGATAAAGATGCTGTAATAGGCTGGACAAAGAAGATGGGATTAAGGGAAGGCTTTGGCGATAAATTAGCTGAAGGTTCCTATAGATTAGCAGAATCATACGGTGTTCCAGAATTTTCTATGACAGTTAAAAAGCAAGAACTTCCTGCCTACGACCCAAGGGGAGTTCAAGGACATGGAATAACTTATGCTGTAAACAATAGAGGTGGATGCCATATTAAAGGATATATGATAAGTCCTGAAATATTAGGTTATCCTGAAAAATTAGATAGACTATCCTTAGAAGGAAAAGCAGCATATGCTAAGGTTTTTCATGATTTAACTGCAGTTATAGACTCCATAGGCCTATGTGTATTTAGTACCTTTGGTTTGGGATTGCCAGATTATGTGGATATGTATAATGCAGTATGTGGAGATATATATGATAATGACACATTATTAGAAGCGGGAGAAAGGGTATGGAATTTAGAAAAGCTATATAATCTAAGAGAAGGAATAGATAGTTCCCATGACAAACTTCCAAAGAGATTATTAGAAGATCCTGTAGTAGATGGACCATCAAAAGGTCATATACACCATCTAGATAAACTACTACCTGAGTACTATGCAGTAAGAGGATGGGATGAAAAAGGTATACCAACAGAAGAAACTTTAGAAAGATTAGGACTTGAAGAGTATAAAAAACATATAGATTAGTAACTTAAAAAGATTAAGGCTCCGAAAGGAGCCTTTTCGATTTCTTTTGTTGATAATTTTCAAACCTGTATTATATAATAATGAAAAGGGGAGGTGGATGGGATGATTAAAGTTGAAGTTAGGCTATTTGCTCACTTTAGACAGGGAAGGCAAAAGAATCAAATAATAGAATTAGAAGAGGGTAAGGATATTTCTTATGTACTGGATTTATTAAATATAAATGAGGAAGAAGCTAGTATAGTGCTACTCAATGGAATGGATGGTCCTTTGAATAGACAGCTTAAAGATGGTGATGTATTGGCTTTATTTCCACCAGTAGGGGGAGGTTAAGATAGATTAATGCAGTTTTTAAATCCTTCCTTTGGGTACTATATAATAGAAGCCCAAAGGAGGGATATTTTGAAAGAAAACGATTATAATAGCTTAAATATAAGGGATAAAGTAGAAAGGCAAAAGGAGATAATTAAAGTATTTTTGAGATTAGGTTTCTTTGCTTTTGGTGGACCGGCAGCTCATATTGCCATGATGGAAGAAGAAATAATAAATAAAAGGAAATGGATTAACCATGATAAATTTATGGATTTAATTGGAGCTACTAATTTAATCCCTGGTCCTAACTCAACAGAAATTGC
>NZ_PPXX01000041.1 GCF_021655075.1 Clostridium sp. Cult2 | reverse complement strand
AAATGGGGGGTCATTGTTTTTGTTTTATAAAAAACTATGTAACCCTTGATAATATAAGGTTTTAATAAAAAATAGGAGTGTCAAATTTGACACTACGAATAAGGTGAAGGAGGAATATAGATGAATATTATAGTGTGTATTAAACAGGTTCCTGATACCAATGAAGTAAAGATAGACCCTGTTAAAGGAACTCTAATCCGAGAAGGAGTACCAAGTATAATAAATCCTGATGATAAAAATGCTTTAGAGGAAGCATTAAAAATAAAAGATCGAAATGAGAATGTTAAAGTTACCGTACTTAGTATGGGACCTCCTCAAGCAGAAGTAGCTTTAGTGGAGGCTATTGCAATGGGTGCAGACGAAGGGATTCTTTTAAGCGATAGGGCTTTTGCAGGTTCAGATACTTGGGCTACATCAACTGCTTTAGCCGCTGGAATAGAGAGCATAGGTGAATATGATATTATATTTTGTGGAAGACAAGCAATAGATGGAGATACTGCTCAAGTAGGACCACAAATAGCTGAACATTTAGGTATACCACAAATTACTTATGTGGAAGAACTTAATATTGAAGATGGAAAGGTTAGAGCAAAAAGAGCCCTTGAGGATGGATATTTTATAATGGAATCAGAAATGCCAGTACTAATTACTGCCATAAAGGAGTTAAACAATCCCAGGTATCCATCCATAAAAGGAATTTATGAAGCCTATAGAGGAGATAAAGTAAAAGTTTTATCAGCAAAGGATATTAGAGCAGATGAAAACAATATTGGATTAGATGGTTCACCAACAAAAGTTAATAAATCCTTTACACCACCAGGAAAGGGCGGAAAATCAGAAATACTTGATGGTAGTCCAAAGGAACAGGCAAGAAAACTAATTGTTAGATTAAAAGAGCAAAAAATCATATAATTTTCATTCTTGAGAGGAGGAAATAGGTATGGCGGTAAAAGTATTGGTGGATAAATGCATTGGTTGTGGTGTATGTGTTAGTGCTTGCCCCTTTGAAGCTATAGATATGGTAGATGATAAAGCTTTTATTACAGATAAATGTACTGCATGTGGTGCTTGTATTGAGCAATGTCCAGTAGGGGCTATTGAAAAAGAAGAGACGAAAAAACAAGGAGTTAGTATAGAAGAATATGGTGGAGTTTGGGTTTTTGCAGAACAACGGGAAGGAAACCTTCTTAATGTTTCCATAGAACTTATTGGAGAAGGAAGGAAAATTGCTGATGAATTAGGTACCGAGTTAACAGCAATTTTACTCGGAGAAAATGTAAAAGATTTGGCAGAAAAACTAGTTAAATATGGAGCAGATAATGTTTTATATGGAGACAGTCCATTACTAAAAACATATACAACAGATGGATATACTAAAGTTATATGCGATTTAATAAAGGCGAGAAAACCTGAAATCATGTTAATCGGTGCTACTAATATAGGTAGAGATTTAGGACCAAGAATCTCATCAAGAATACACACTGGACTTACTGCAGATTGTACAAGACTTGATGTGGATTTAGAAAACAGGAGGTTAATGCAAACTCGTCCAGCTTTTGGTGGAAATTTAATGGCTACAATAATATGTCCAAATCATAGACCTCAAATGTCCACTGTTAGACCTGGAGTAATGGAAAAGGCAAAATATGATGAAAATAGGCAAGGTAATATTGAAATATTTACTCCTGATTTAAAGGAAGAAAATATTAGAGCAAAGGTTATAGAATTTGTAAAAGAAAAGAAAGCACAAGTTAAATTAGAAGAAGCACCTATTATAGTATCCGGCGGTAGGGGATTAGGAAATCCAGAAGGATTTAAACTAATAGAAGAATTAGCAGAAAAATTAGGTGGAGTAGTAGGAGCTAGCCGTGCTACAGTAGATGCTGGTTGGATAGAACAGCCTCATCAGGTAGGACAAACTGGGAAAACAGTAAGACCAGGATTATACGTTGCCTGTGGTATCTCGGGAGCAATCCAACATTTAGCTGGAATGCAGGATTCTAAATTTATAGTAGCCATCAATAAAGATAAAGATGCACCAATATTTGAAATTGCAGATTATGGAATAGTTGGAGATGTGTACGAAGTAATACCAGAGTTAATAAAAGGATTAGAAAATATTGATGAGATAATGGAAGCAGTAAAATAATATGAAAACAGAAGGAAATAGCCATGGCTATTTCCTTCTGCTTTTATATAGAATCTATTGATAATTGAATATTTAATTAATATATTATAGAATTAATCATAAGGAATATAAACAGGAGTGAAAATCTTATGAAGAAAACTTTAGCCATTGTAACCTATAGTAAAGGATTGGTTAATTCCTATTATGGACAGTTAAAGAGTTTGTTTGCAGATAATATCATTATCAAGAAAATTTGGATAGATAATCTTGATATTGATAATGGTATTGATGCAGACTTAGTGTTAGTTTCTTCTTATGATATGTTTAAAAAGATTAAAAACCATATAAACAAAGATTCAGATATAGTCTTTGCTAGTAGAACAATATCTAAGTTAGGATTAGATAAGTTAATGAATATTAAAGCAGATACAGAAGTAATATTAATTGATGAAAGTCCACAAATGACGGAACAGATGATATCCGTTATCTATCAATTGGGAGTAAACCATATTGATTTGATATCTTTCTGGTCAGTAAAAGAAGAGGATGCTCTAAATAAACCTATGATAGTTTTAGGCCAATCTGATTATGTACCACCTTTTGCTAAAGAGATAATTAATATTGGAAACAGTTTATTGGATTTTAACACAATAATAGACATTGGAATGAAATTTAATCTATTACATATGTTAAATAGACAGGATATTTCAAAAAGTTATGAGGAAGTTGAAACTGCTAATTTTGGTTTAACGGAAATTTTCAAATTATCAAATAGCCGTGAAAGTCAACTGGATATTTTGCTTCAAACTATTGAAGCAGGGGTTATAGGTATTAATCCTGAAGGAAGTATATTCTTATATAATGATGATGCAAAAAGAATATTAGGGCTTAAAGAAGAAGAAGTAATTAATAAAAATGGAATAGAATTATTTACACATATACCTTTTAATCGTGCTCTTAATGATTTAGAATCCATTGAAGAAAAATTAATTGAGATGAATGGGGATTATGTTGTTGTGTCTGTAAATCCCTTAATTCACTCGGGAAAACTCTATGGGGCTGTTGCTATAATAAGAAAATATAGTGATACTGAAAAGAAGCAACATATATTGAGAAAACAGCTAATTGGTAAAGGACATAAAGCAAAGTATAAATTTGATGACATAATAGGGAAAAGCAGTGCAATTATTAAATGTAAAGATATTGCTAAGAGAATGGCAAAATCTAATTCTTCCATAATGATTACGGGAGAAACTGGAACGGGAAAGGAATTATTTGCACAGGCTATCCACAATGGTTCACCGAGAAAAAACTATCAATTTGTTGCTGTTAATTGTGGAGCTCTGCCAGAGAGTCTCTTGGAAAGTGAATTATTTGGTTACGAGGAAGGTGCTTTTACTGGTGCACGAAAAGGTGGAAAACCAGGACTTTTTGAATTAGCTCATAATGGTACATTATTTTTAGATGAAATTGCTGAAATACCCATGAACCTTCAGGTAAAACTCCTAAGAGTATTGCAAGAAAGGGAAGTAGCAAGAATAGGAGGAGATAGAATAATAAATGTAGATATTAGGATAATAGCTGCTACCAATAAGGATTTAAAAAAGATGGTAGAAAAGGGTGAATTTAGGAAAGATTTATATTATAGATTAAATGTATTACCACTGAAGATTCCACCTTTAAGATCTAGAAAAGAAGATATTTTATTCTTTATAGGAAAAGTGAAAAAAGAATTCAGTAGTGATTTTGAATTTACAGAAAAAGCAAAAGAATTATTATTAAGCCATGATTGGGATGGAAATGTAAGAGAGTTAAGAAACTATGTTGAATACTTTGTCAATTTGGGATCTAAAATAATAGATGCTAAAGACCTACCCTTCGTAAACGAGGAGTATATTGATGAAGAATATAAAGATGAGGAAGTTATTATTGGTGAAGAAAATGAAATGATGATGAAATTTTTAGAAACCACTGGCAATGATATAAGGAAGTATGTTTTTGTTTTAGAAGAGTTAGAAAAGGCCTATATTAACAATAAAAGATTGGGTAGAAGAAGTATTCATAGAATTGCAAAATCAAAAGGTATTTTTTTGGGCGAACAGGAAATAAGGAGAATATTAACGGATCTTGAAAAGTTATTCATGGTAGATATAAGTGTGGGAAGAAGTGGTACCATGATAACAGAACAGGGAAGATATATGTTGAAGCATCTTAAAACGGGTTAAAAGGGATCAATTGCATCACCCTTTTAACCCGTAAAGCTTTACGTTACCAATTATAAACTCATCTATATAATATATTTTCCTATAAACTTTTCCGCGCAATTGCATGATAATCCAAGATAATTCAAATTTTTCTGATAACTAAATCCGTGTGGCATAGTATATGCATAATATATAGGCGAGCAAATATTTCACACCCGTAATATCACACCCATAATATTACGAATATTAAAAATATACTGAAAAGAAAGGGGGGATATAGGAGTAATATTTAATATTAATTAACATCTAAAAACTTAATAAAAAAGGAGGATTATTGTGAAGAATACTGAATTACAAACGGAGAATAGGGAACAGTTTAAAACCAGATTTGGTTTTATTATGGCGGTAGCAGGTTCTGCAGTAGGTTTAGGTAATATATGGAGATTTCCTTATATTACTGGTGTCCATGGTGGAGGGGCATTTGTCATAATATATTTAGTAAGTATATTTATAATTGGAGCTACTATTGCATTGACTGAGATGGCCATAGGCAGGCATGGAGGCTCGGATGTTGTTGAAGCATATGGCCAATATGATAAAAGATTTAGAATCCCTGGGTTTCTTTCAATGATAGCAGTTACAGTCCTTATGTCTTTCTATAATATTATTGGTGGTTGGTCAATCTATTATTTCTTCCAGTTTATAACAGGGAAATTTACTGGCATAAATCCAGGAGAAGTAGAATCAATCTTTGGAAACTTTATTGTGAATTCTCCTCAAGTTGCTATATTTACAATTATATTTTTAGCAGTGAATACTATAGTTATAATTAAAGGTATAACGGAAGGAATAGAAAAAGTTTCTTCTATTGTAATGCCTGCATTGTTCGTGTTGTTAATTGTGCTGGTTATTCGTTCTTTGACGCTTCCAGGAGCAAAGGAAGGTGTGATTTGGTATTTAAAGCCAGATTTTTCTAAAGTAACAGGCTCAACTATTGTAGCTGCTGTAGGACAGGCCTTCTTTACTTTAAGTCTTGGTTCTGGTGCTATGGCAACTTACGCAAGTTATTTAAGCAAAGATGAAAGTCTACCTAAGGCTACATATTCAGTTGTAATAACCGATACACTTGTTGCATTATTAGCTGGACTTGCAATTTTACCTGCTGTATTTGCATTTGGGGTATCACCAGGTGAAGGTCCAGGGTTAGTTTTTGTAACTTTACCAAGTATTTTTGGTCAAATGCCATTTGGAGCTCTTTTTGGAGCAATGTTCTTTGTCTTCTTTTTCTTTGCTGCCTTAACATCATCTATTTCCATGTTAGAGGTATCTGTAACCTATCTTATTGAGAAGAAAAAGGTTCAAAGGAAAAAAGCAGCCATTATTATGAGTATAGTTGTTTTACTTTTAGGTATTCCACCTTTAATGAGTTTTGGAGCTTGGAGTCATGTTGAAATATTTGGTTTAGGGCTCTTTGATTTATATGATTATTTTGTATCCAATATTTCCATGCCTTTAGTCGGGCTAGCTGGCGCTTTAGTAATTTGTTGGGTATGGGATAAACAAGTTGCTAAGGCTGAAGTTACTAGTGATGGTAAATATGAATTTGGATTATTCAATACATGGTATAATTTAACTAGATACATTGTTCCTATATTATTAATATTTGTATTTTTAACTGCTACTGGAATTTTGAAAATATAAATGATGGCATATATTTTGCATTAGCTATTATTGAAACTAAAATTGCTGTAACCTAATTATCTATGTAAGGTTTTCGTAAGGTTTTCCTTACTTTGTTTTTCAAATATATATTGATAATATCTTAAACTAAACTTGCTCAAGGTAGGGAAAACCTTTTTATACAAACCATAAATTGACGAAAAGGAGGACATTAAATGAAAAAGCTATTGACGGGAAACGAAGCAGTAGCTCTTGGAGCTTATGAAGCTGGTATCCATTATGCTGCTGCCTATCCTGGAACACCCAGTACAGAGATATTAGAAAATATAGCCACTCACAAAGAAGAAATAATCGCAGAGTGGGCACCAAATGAAAAGGTAGCACTAGAATCAGCATTAGGTGCTTCTATATATGGAGCAAGGTCCCTTGCTGCTATGAAGCATGTAGGCTTAAATGTGGCTGCAGACCCATTCTTTACTGCAGGTTATACTGGTGTAAATGGAGGTATGGTATTAGTTACTGCAGATGACCCTGGTTTACACTCATCTCAAAATGAACAAGATAATAGATATTATGCAAGGTCAGCTAAAGTAGCTATGGTTGAACCAAGCAATAGTCAAGAAGCTAAGGATATGGTTAAGGCTGCTATGGAAATAAGTGAAGAATTTGATACTCTTGTTTTAATGAGATTGACTACCAGAATTTGTCATAGTAAATCTTTAGTAGAAGTAGGCGAAAGAAAAGAGGTTCCTATAAAACCATATAAAAAGAATTTGATGAAATATTATGTAGCTCCAGCAGTTGCTAAACAATTGCATGTTGTAGTAGAGGAAAAACTCAAAAAACTAGAAGAATTCTCCAACAAAACTGACCTTAACTATGTTGTTTGGAATGATAAAAAAATAGGTGTAATTTCCTCTGGTATTGCATACGAATATGCAAAAGAAGTATTTAGAGATAAGGCCTCCTATTTGAAATTGGGCTTTACTTTCCCACTTCCTATGGAAAAGATTAAAAAATTTGCAGACGAAGTTGAAACCCTTTATGTAGTTGAAGAGCTTGAACCATTTATAGAAGATCAAATTAAGGCTGCTGGTATCCAATGTATAGGAAAAGATAAGATTCCAATTATTTGGGAACTAAATCCAGAGATTGTTGAAAAAGGCATATTTGGAACAGAAAAAGAAGTAATAGATTATGATAAATCAATAGTTGTAAATAGACCTCCAACTCTTTGTGCAGGTTGTCCACATAGAGGATTCTTCTATCAACTAAGTAAAAGAAAGAATACTATTATATCTGGAGATATAGGTTGCTATACTTTAGGTGGAGCAGATCCATTAAAAGCAATGGATACAACTATATGTATGGGTGCTAGTGTTAGTTTAGGACATGGTATGGAGAAACTAATAGATAAGTACAATGATGATAAGAGAGTTGTAAGTGTTATTGGTGATTCTACTTTCTTCCATTCTGGAATGACCAGTCTTTTAGATGTTGTATATAACAATAGTAATACTATTACTTGTATACTTGATAATAGAGTAACTGGCATGACTGGACATCAAGATAATCCAGGTACTGGCTTTACTCTTCAAGGTGAACCTACTAAGATGGCGAATATTCCTGAAATTGTAAAAGCTTTAGGAGTTAAGCATGTTAGAACTGTTAATCCATTAAGATTAGATGAACTTAAGGAAGCTTTCGATTGGGCTTATGATTTAGATGAACCTTCAGTAATTATTTCAAGATGGCCTTGTGCACTGAAAAAACTATCTGAATATGATAAAGAAGAATTTGAATATGTACCAGGTAAATGTGAAATAGATGAAGACAAATGTATAGGATGTAAAATGTGTGTAAACACAGGATGCCCAGCAATACATTTTGATAAAGCAGCTAAAAAATCAAGAATAGACAAAGTACAATGTGTAGGTTGTGAGGTATGTATGCAAGTATGTCCAGTTAAAGCAATAAGCAAGGTGGGTGAATAAAATGGCAGGGACAAAAAGTATATTATTAGTAGGAGTAGGAGGACAAGGAACAATCCTTGCGAGTAAAATTTTATCAACAGGACTTGTTGAAGCAGGTTATGATGTAAAAATGTCTGAAATTCATGGTATGGCTCAAAGAGGAGGTAGTGTTTCAACACAAGTAAGATATGGAGATAATGTGGCTTCGCCTATTATTGGTAGGGGAGAAGCAGATATATTAGTTTCTTTTGAAATCATGGAAGCCTTAAGATGGTTAGAATATTTAAAACCAGAAGGTAAAATTGTTGTAAATGATTATGAAATACCATCAGCTCCAATCCTAATGGGTAAGAAAGATTATCCAGAAGGAGTAATCGATATAATCAAAAGCAAAGCCAATACCAGTGTAATAAATGCAGCGGAAATTGCAGAAGAACTAGGCAATTTGAAAGTTATGAATGTAGTATTATTTGGAGCATTAGTTAAAGCCATGGGTTTAACAGGCATTGACTGGGAAAAGGCAATAAAAGACAATGTAAAAGAAAAATTTGTTGATATAAATATAAAGGCATTCAATAGGGGAAAGGATGCTGTATAAACATTAATAAATAAAACAAATTGTTCAGTAAGAAATTACAACTTCTTACTGAGCAATTGTTTTAAAACTAAAATTTGATATAGGGAGAGTAATTATGGTAATCAATAATTTTAATCAATTGATAAAAAAAGTTAGCAATTTTGAAAAGACAAGAAAAGTAGCTGTGGTAGTTGCTGAAGATGAACATACCCTAGAAGCTGTATTTAAAGCTAATGAAGAGAGAATTGTAGATCCTATATTAATTGGAAACAAGGAAAAAATAAAAGAAATTTTAGACCGGAAAAATTATATTCTTAGTGATGAATTTATTATAGATGTAGAAAATGATAGGGCTGCTGCTTATAAAGCTGTGGAATTGGTGAATATGAAAAAAGCAGATTTTATAATGAAAGGAAAAATTCAAACTTCTGACCTATTAAAGGCTGTTGTGGATAAGGAGAAAGGGATTAGAACGGACAGACTTATGTCTCATTTTGCAATTCTAGAAATACCTACCTACCATAAATTGTTAGTTATTACTGATGGAGGTATGGTTATGTATCCAAGTATTGAAGAAAAGAAGCAAATAATTCAAAATGCAGTAGATATAATGTTATCTCTTGGTTATAAAGAGCCAAAGATAGGAGTATTGACAGCAGTAGAAAAGGTCAATCCAAAGATGCCAGAAACAGTCGATGCAGCTGAGCTAAAGAAAATGAATGAAAATGGAGAAATTAAAAATTGTATTGTAGAAGGTCCAATATCCTATGATTTATCTATGAATAAGGAATCTGCTGAAACAAAGGGTTTCCATAGTCCAGTTGTTGGAGACGTAGATATATTATTGACTTCAAATATTACAGCAGGTAATACTTTAGCAAAATCCCTTATATATTCAGGTAATTCTAAAATGGCAGGATTTATTGTAGGAGCAAAAGTACCTGTTGTATTGACATCTAGAGGTTCTTCAACGGAAGAAAAATACTTATCTTTAGTACTGTCAGCAGCTGCAGTTTAAAGATTATTAGATTATAGATTTTTTTAGCTATTACTATTAATTATAATAAATTATAAAGGAGAATGATAATATGTCTAAAAATTTATTTAGAAATGAATTATCAAAATTACAACCTTATGTGCCTGGTAAACCTATAGAAGAGGTACAAAAAGAATATGGTTTGACACATGTTGTAAAATTAGCTTCTAATGAGAACCAATTGGGACCATCTCCAAAAGCTGTTGAAGCTGTAAAAAATGAATTGAAAAATTTAAATGTTTATCCTGATGCTGGAGCTATGGAATTAAGACGTGAATTAGCTAAAAAGTATGGATTAGACTATGAAAATATTGTTGTTGGTAATGGTGGAGAACAAGTACTACAAATAATTGCTCAAACCTTTATCAATCCTGGTGATGAAGCAATTATGGCTAAAACTACCTTTGGTATATATGGCAATAGTGTATCCCATATGGGTGGAATTCCAGTAAAAATTCCTCTTAAAGATTATAAACATGATTTCAAGGCTTTTGTTGAAAATATAAATGAAAAAACTAAAATAATATATGTATGTAATCCAAACAACCCTATACCTAATATAATGACAAAAGATGAAATCAATTATTTAGTTGATAATGTACCAGAAGATATAGTTATTGTATTTGATGAAGCATATTATGATTTTGCAATAGTTAATCCAGACTATCCAGAAACTTTAAATATATTAAAGAAAAGACCTAATACTGTAATTTTAAGAACATTTTCAAAGGTTACTGGTATAGCAGCTTTACGTGTGGGTTTTGCCCTTACATCTAAAGAAATTGCTACAGAAATGAGTAAGGTTAAAGGTGTATTCAATGTTAATAGACTTGCTCAAGTTGCAGCCTTAGGAGCATTAAAAGACCAAGAACATGTTGATAAAACAGTTGAATTAAACTATAAGTCTTTAGATATGATGGAAGAATTCTTTGATAGTTTAGGACTTGAATATGTAAAAGCTAATGCCAACTTTACATGGGTTAATATCAAAACCCATTCGAAGGAAGCTTTTGAAGAGCTAATGAAAAGAGGAGTTATAATAAGACCAGGATACCTATGGGGATGGGATAACTGGTTAAGGGTTAGTACTGGAACAGTAGAACAAACGGAGAAATTTATAACTGAACTTAAAAACGTATTAAATAAATAAATTAGCATTCCACAAAGAAGAAAGGAGGCCAATAATGAGCTATAAGATATTGGCTATTAATCCAGGCTCAACCTCGACTAAAATAGCACTATATGAAGATGAAAAAGAAATTTTTACTAAAACTTTAGATCATCCTATTGAAGTAATTGAAAAGTTTAAAAATGTTCAAGAACAATATGAAATGAGAAAAGGTTTAGTAATATCATTTTTAAATGAGAAGGGCTATGACATTAATGAATTATCAGCTGTAGTAGGAAGGGGAGGTATGCTTCCACCAGTAAAATCTGGAGCTTATATAGTGAATGAAACAATGCTTGATACTCTTGAGAAAAGACCTGCTATGGAACATGCATCAAATTTAGGAGCACCTATTGCATATGCAATAGCAAAATCTGCCGGAATTAACGCCTATATATATGATTCGGTAAGAACAGATGAATTACATCCTATAGCACGAATATCTGGCATGCCAGATATAGAAAGAATGAGCACCTGTCATGTATTAAATACTAGGTCTATGGCTATAAAGGCAGCTAAAAAACGTGGTAAGAGATATCAAGATATGAATATTGTTGTTGCTCATCTAGGCGGTGGAATATCGTTAAATGTCCATGAAAAGGGGCAAATTGTAGATATCATTTCTGATGATGAAGGTCCTTTTTCACCAGAGAGAGCTGGTAGAGTACCATGTAGACAACTAATAGAATTATGTTATTCAGGAAAATATGATAAAAATACTATGCATAGAAAGCTAAGAGGCAATGGCGGATTAAAAGCTTATCTAGATACAGTAGATGCTAGGGAAGTTGAGAAGATGATTGAAGATGGGGATGAAAAAGCAAAGATAATCTATGAAGCAATGGCTTATCAAGTGGCCAAGGGTATAGGAGAACTTGCAACTGTGGTGGAAGGGAAAGTGGACTTGATTATATTGACAGGGGGAATTGCATACTCTAAACTGATGACTTCGTGGATTAAAAAACGTGTTGAGTATATTGCACCAGTTGAAATAATGCCAGGAGAAAATGAAATGGAATCCTTAGCCAATGGAATCTTAAGAGTATTAAGGGGCGAAGAAGAAGCTAGGGAATATATTGAATAGGATATAAGAGCAAAATTATTTTACATCTGTTTATGCTTGCACTAATTTTGGCACAATGATAGAATAGATGTGCAAGAGAATAAAATAGTAAATACTATTAGAGTTTTAAAAATTGGTTTTAAAGAAAACCTTTTCACGCATTAAATCAAGGGAGGTATAGTAAAAATGGCGAAAGAAAGTTTAAACCCATTAGAGAGTGCTCAGAAACAAGTGAAAGCTGCTTGTGACGCCTTAGGTTTAGAGCCAGCTGTATACGAAATATTAAAAGAGCCTCAAAGGATGATAGAAATTTCAATACCAGTCAAAATGGATGATGGTACCTTGAAAGTATTCAAAGGTTATAGGGCGGTACATAATGACGCCATAGGACCTGGTAAAGGTGGAGTAAGGTTCCATCCAGGAGTAAATCCAGATGAAGTAAAAGCACTATCCGTTTGGATGACATTTAAATGTGGTGTTATGGGAGTTCCTTATGGTGGAGGAAAAGGTGGAGTTACTTGCGATCCCTTAAGTCTATCCCAAGGAGAGTTAGAAAGACTTTCTAGAGGATATATACAAGGACTTTATAAATATTTAGGCGAAAAAATTGACATTCCTGCACCAGACGTAGGAAGTAAAGGTCAAGTAA
>NZ_PPXX01000040.1 GCF_021655075.1 Clostridium sp. Cult2 | reverse complement strand
CTTTGCCCAATCCATTCATAAATTCAGGAATTTTTTTACCTCCGAACAAAATCAAAATAACCAAAACAATAATGGGTATTTCCCAACCGTTTAAATTAAAAAGTAATGGGTTCATAAATCTGCTGTTTTAAAACTGTTTAGTTTGTTAAATCTTATAACACACAAAAATAGAATTAATTCTTTAGATGTACAATGAAATTAAGATAAAGTTTAAAAAAAGAGAGCGAAACATTTTTACTTGATTATTAAATCGATAAAGACAGGAAGGTGATCGCTGAAACCGCCTTTATAAACAGGGCCCATGTAGGTACGGTAAGGGCGTTTTTTTCCTTTTTTATCTTCCTCCAACAAAAAATCGGCTTTAAAAACCGTTGCTTCGTTGTTTTTCAAAAAAACAGAAGCATTCTTCGATAACAAATTCCCGCTCACGATAAACTGATCCAATACCTCCCATTGCCCCCGGAATTTATACGTGCCAAAACCGGTTTCCTTTATTCGATGATAAAACAGATTGTAAAGCTCCCTCTCGTTTGGTTCATCACTCAACATTTGCGCTTCAAGTACGCATGAAAGACTTTTATCGTTGGGATGATCATTAAAATCGCCCATAATCACGATATGGGCTTGCCCGCGACA
>NZ_PPXX01000004.1 GCF_021655075.1 Clostridium sp. Cult2 | reverse complement strand
TGCTCTAAATGTTCTTCTACCATTTCCTTAGTATCATCACTTACAACACCATCAACATAAAGAGGTAAAATATCTTTAATTATATTGCAATTAATCTCTCTCATTATTCATCCCCTCCATATACTCAATAACCTTCATTCTTGCTCTATGATAAGTCACCCTTGCCCATCCAGAACTTTTCCCAAAAAGCTTCCCTATTTTCTCAAAGGGTAATTCACCAAATACTCGAAGGGAAAATACTTCCTTATAAGGTTCTTCCATAGTGTGAAGAAACTGATGGATGATAAAGGCATATTCTTCATTGGAGAGATGTTCTGTTATAGTTACTCCCGTATCAGGTGTATCATCAAGTGAATCATAACCAATGTTCCTTTTATTTCTTTTGTAATATGAAAAGTAGGTGTTCTTTGCAATAGTAAATAGCCAAGCCCGAATATCTTTGGAGCCATCAAAACTATTAATAGCCTTCAATGCCTTGAAAAATGTTTGTTGTGTAACTTCCTCTGCTATATTCTCATCGCCAGATAAAGACCTTATATATAAAAACACCTCCCGAAAATATAAGTAATATACCTCCTCGAAGTCCATGCCTTTTTCACTCCCTTCACTTATATAACTCCCGAAATATAAATTCGTTACAATATATTTAAAAATATTTTTATAGGATTTATTCCTAAAAGCTATGAATTTATTTATCTTACTTTAAGATAATATTAAAAGATGTGGGACATAGGGGACGGTTCTATTTGTCCCAAATAAAAAAATGGGACAGGGAGAACCGTCCCCGCTGTCCCACTGTCGTTTTATTTAATGCTATACATTCCATGACTATTCATGTAATTAAATAATTTTTCTCCATGATTTTGTTCATCTTTTTGTATATGCTGAATAGCTTGACGAACATTAGGATCTGCTGCTTCAAAGACTGCTGTGTCATAGAATCCAGATACATATTTTTCAGTTGATAGTAAATCTTCTAGTAGAGTTTGATCATTTGCACCAGGCCCTTGAAAAGTAGGATTGGGTTGTGCAGTGTAACTTCCTGGCTTATAAGCCATGTCTGGTTGCATGCCTTGAAGAATCTGGTTAATCATATCATAATGATGTTGTTCTTCTTGGGCAATTTCCATCAATAGATTTTTTAGCTGTACATCTTGAACTTGATTTGCATAGCTCTGATATTTTTTCACACACAAGTCTTCCTGTTTCTTTCCATCTTCTAGGAGCATTCTTTCTTTTTGGGTAAGTTGAATTTGCAAAATATCACCTCCAATTGTATTCTACAATTAACCTTTGCAATTAAATAAATATTATTCATACTAAATTCATAAAAAGGTGAAAACTTGATACCCTCTCCCTAATAGGGATATAATACTATTAGATACTAAAATAAGTAAAAAAGGAGGATTAAAATTGATTGTTGGTCTAGATATGGGCGGAACCAATATAGATGGAGTCATTATAGAGAGTGGTAAGGTAATAAATAAGGTAAAAAAACCTACTAATAGAGAAAATATATTTGAATCCATTTGGACTACTTTAGGAGAACTTCTATCAGGATATGATAGGGCTAAAATAGATAGAATAAATTTAAGTACTACTGTATCCACCAATGCTATAGTAGAAAATAAGACTTCTCCTGTAGGAATGATTATTCAACCTGGCCCAGGTATGCCCTACGATTTTTTAACTTGCGGTGATGAAAATGTGTTTATATCAGGATATATTGACCATAGAGGTAAAGTAATTGAAGGTTTTCATTCGTCAGAGATAAAAAATGCTATTCAATTATTTAAAGAGAAGAATATCAATTCCTTTGCAGTGGTGACTAAATTTTCTACTAGAAATCCAAAGTTTGAAAGGGAGATAAAGGAGATTTTAGGAAAAGATTTTTCCCAAATTACCATGGGACATACTATGTCAGGTAAATTGAATTTCCCTCGCAGGGTATTTACTTCCTATTTAAATTCAGCTGTACATAATACCTTCAACGATTTTTCAAAGAATATCAAAAAATCCTTAGAAAGAGAAGGAATTGATGCACCAATATTTATATTGAAAGCTGATGGTGGTACTATGAATATCTCTACTGCAGAAGAAAAGCCAGTGGAAACTATTCTATCTGGTCCTGCTGCTAGTTTTATGGGAATCAATGCTATGCTACCTACTGATGAAGATGCAATCTTATTGGATGTGGGAGGTACTACTACTGATATATTCTTCCTTGCTGATGGGGTTCCCCTATTTGAACCCTTGGGGATTAAAATTGGGGAATATAATACTTTGGTAAGGGCTATTTATAGTGTTTCCATAGGTTTAGGTGGGGATAGTAGTATTAGCATTGAAAATGGTAAGGTAAAAATATGTCCAAGGAGAGAAGGAGTTCCTTATGCTTTTGGGGGGCCTAAGCCAACTCCTACGGATGCTATGATTGTATTGGGATTGATGGAGGAAGAAAAGAATCGAGCTAATGAAGCCATGGCAATATTGGGAAAAGAATTGAATTTATCAGCAGAGGATATGGCAAAATTAATTCTTGAAACCATGGGAGATATGATTAAAAATAAAGTAGATGAACTTCTATATGAAATTAATAGTCAACCTGTTTATACAGTGAAAGAATTATTATATGGAAAGATAATTGAACCAAAACGGATAAATATAATCGGTGGTCCTGCTAATGTATTGGCATCCGTCCTTGAAAAGAAATTCGATCTACCTTGCCATTATCCTAAAGATTACCATGTGGCCAATGCTGTAGGGTCAGCTCTTGCTAAACCTACCACGGAGATAAATATGGTGGCAAATACTTCCCAAGGTGTCCTTTCTGTACCTGAATTAGAGCTATATGAAAATATAGGTAGAAATTATACTATTGATAAGGCAAGGAAAAGGGCAATAGAATTAATTAAAGAATCTGCTCTATCTTTAGGAGCTGCTGAAGAAGAAATAGAAGCTGAAATAGTGGAGGAAAGTAGTTTCAATATGGTAAGAGGCTTTTATACTACTGGAAAAAACATTAGAATAAAAGCTCAAATAAAACCAGGGCTAATCCACGAATTAAGAGGTGAATTAGATGATTAAAGCTAAAAACAAATTAGGCCTTGTATTTTTCCCTGCCTTTGACTGGGCTATTAGCCCTACCCATCCAGAAAGGGAAGAAAGGCTTTTATATACTCAGGATCAAATATTTGAAGAAGGAATTGAAGATATTGAAGGAATTAAATTTTATAATCCAATTATTGCTGAAGAAAAGGATATTGAAAGAGTACATTTTGCTGTACCAGATGTAAAATCTAGGGTTACTAAGTCTCACCTGATCTCCGTTGGTGGAGCTATTAAAGCCTTCCAGGCAGTAATGGAAAAGGAAGTTGATAAATCCTTTGCTTTAGTTAGACCACCAGGCCACCATGCCCATAGAGTAGTCTATGGAGATAGAGGATTTTGCATAGTCAATGTAGAAGCAGTAATGCTAGAGAGAATCAGACAGGAATATGGGAATTTAAGAGTTGCCATAGTGGATACAGATTGTCATCATGGTGATGGTACCCAAGATATCTATTGGAATGATAAGGATACTTTATTTATATCTTTCCATCAGGATGGAAGAACCCTTTATCCCGGAACAGGATTTATTGAGGAGTTTGGAGGACCAGCTGCCTACGGATATAATGTGAATATTCCTCTACCACCAGGCACAGGGGAGGAAGGTTTTTTATACGTATTGGATAATGTAGTAATGCCTGTTTTAGATGAATATAAACCAGATATAATAATAAATTCAGCAGGCCAGGATAATCATTATACAGACCCCATAACCAATATGAATTTCACAGCTCAAGGATATGCAAAGTTAAATGATAGACTAAATCCAGATATTGCAGTCCTTGAAGGAGGTTATTCCATTGAAGGAGCTTTACCCTATATTAATCTAGGGATAATACTAGCTATGGCAGGTATTGATTATTCCAAGGTTCACGAACCAGATTATGATAAGGATAGATTAAGACAATCAAAGGATATTATAGAATATATAAAGCAGATTTCAGAAATAGTATATAAACGTTGGAAGGATAAAGATGACTTAGGATTAAAAGAGTTTAAGGGTAAAGATTATGTTAGAAAAACTAGGCAAATATATTATGATACTGATGGAATACTTGAAAATCAAGTTCAAAACTTTAAAGTATGTAAAAAATGCTCTGGTTTCAATACCATTGATTCAAGAAGTGACAAAGGATACCATATTTTCACCATAACTATACCAAGAGATGCTTGCTCTAATTGTGTTGATGAAGGATATAAACTGTATAAAAATACTTCTACCTATTATACAAATGTATATCTACAGGATAGGGTAAATGATAAATATTATTCTAAATAGAAATATTACGATTATATTACAAATAAGTTCCTTTATCGGCCCTATCGGGCACTCCTAACTTATGCCTCCACCTTGTTACGGCAGACATTAAGGTTGGTGCCTGGCACCGATAAGGGAACTTATTATATGCATTTCTGCATTATATTCTTTTTTCTTGAGTTTAATATAATGGTTTTTATAGTTGAATACAAAGTTCATTATAGCTGATTGAAGGTCTATATTTCTTAAAAAATGAACTGTACAATAATCATTATCTTCTTCTGTGGAAAATCTTATGATAATATTTCTCACTTCATTAAGCTGAATACGATTGTCCATATAATTAGGAATACCTTCTAAATAAAGGTTTAGGGTCCTAAAATCTGTGGGAATGAATAAATCTATATCTGGGCCTTCCTCCATCAAGGTTCTTATTTCAAAATCACTAATTATCTGTAAATGCCCTTTCTTGTATTCTACCATTTTCGTCTTCACTCCCTTCATGACTGACGGCTGGAATCTTTCTAAGTGATAAAACATACCAGGTTGTAAGAACAATTCCTTTGAAAACGGAACTAATGCTGATACTCCACCATATTCCATTTAGTCCTAGATAATTTGAAAGGATTAATGCAGCTGGTATACGTAAAGCATTAAAGGTTATTCCCACCAAAGATGGTGGTATAGTTTTCCCCACTCCATTAAATGCCCCTTGGGTGGCTATCTCAATGGTCATGAAAAACTGGGATATACCTAGAATTCTAAGATACGTTATTCCTATTTCTAGGGCTTCCTTATCATGGGGTATAAATAATCTAAATATAGGATTGGCTCCAAATACCAATAAACAGGTAGCAAATATTCCAATAATCCCTACAATCATCAATCCTTTTTTATAACCTTCTTTTATTCTATCCCATTTCCCAGCACCATAGTTTTGACCTACAAAGGCTGATATGGCAGTTGAAAATCCACCTGCTGTCATCCATGATATGGATTCAATTTGAGAGCCTACCTTTTGCACTGCAATTGGGGTAGGTCCCCATTGAGCAATTATCTTTGCAATTACCATAGCTATAGATGCAAACAATCCAGTTTGTAATGAAGCTGGTAGTCCTAATTTGAATATGGTTTTAATATATTCTTTATCTGGTAATTGGAAAATATTTAATCCTTTAAATAGGTTGAATTTATTTTTACTATTATAGATAAATGTAACAGTAACGGTAAACTGGGCAATTATTGTGGCTAATGCGGCTCCTTTTATGCCCATTTCAGGAAAAGGTCCAATCCCCATGATCATCAATGGGTCTAATATCATATTGATTACCAATCCTATGGCATTAATCTTAAAAGGAGTAGAGCTATTCCCAGAACCATTGTAAATTCCAGAAAAAACAGGATTTAAAAAATAAAAAACTAAACCAAAGGAAATTATTACTAAATAGTCTATAGCCATCTGAATAACTTCCCTATCCCCTAAATTAAAAAATCCTATAATCTGATGCCTAAAGACTATTAGGATAATCGAATATATAAGTGCAATAATTATATCCAGTTGCAGAGTGTTTTTTATATATTTTTTTGCAGACTCCATATCATCTCTTCCAAAGGATTGGGCTACGCCTACTTCTGCTCCAATCTTTGGTACCATAAGTAAAGCTGTACCAAACCAAGTAAAAAATCCAGCTGTTCCGGAAGCTGCCACTGCATTGGTGCTTACCCTACCTAGCCATATCATATCCATCATATTATAGGCCATTTGCACAAAAGATGTAGCCATAATAGGTAGGGCAAGCTTTACCAAGGTACTGGTTATTTTGCCTTCAGTCAATCTTATATTTTTCATATTACTTGCCTCCATCTATTCTATGATAAGTACTTTATATGTTAATCCAATATATTTTATAATATAATAAATCTATATTCAAGTAAATTATGAATATATAGGATTGACTCCTTTGTCTTTAACTAAGTATATATCATCATATTTGGACTTTGAGTCTTCAAATATTACATGACTTACATTTACAACAGTTATATTCTCCAAGTTCAATATGGTATTTTCTATTTCCTTAGCTATTTCTGAGTCAAGACTTGCAAAGGCTTCATCTAAAAAGATGATATCAGCTTTTTGCAATAATCCTCTAGCTATGGCTATCCTACTCTTTTCTCCTCCAGAAACATTTTTTCCATTGTCATATATCATAGTGTCTAATCCTTGAGGTAAAGACTTCACAAAATCTGATAGTCCTGCTCTTTCAATTGCAGTATTGATTTCTTCCTCAGTATAATCCTTATATAATGTAATATTGTTTTTTAAAGTGTCTTCAAATAAAAACACCTGTTGTTCTACATTGGATATATGTTTAAAATAACTGGCCTTGGTTACATCTCTAATGTTTTTACCATCGATTGATATTTCTCCATTATCTGGATGAAAGTATTTTCTTAATAATTTTAGTAAAGTAGATTTTCCTCCACCGCTGGGTCCTATTACCAAATATTTTCCACCTTTTTTAAATGAAATATTAACTCCATTTAATACATTTCCATTTTCGTATCCAAAGGAAACATCCTTAAATTCAATACAATCTTTAAACCTGTCTAAATCAATAGTCTCTTCATAATTATCCTGGTTTTCAAGAGTTTCATCAATCTTTTTAAATAATTTCTTAGTGGATAAAATTTTAGGTAGCCATTCCCCTAAATTCATAATGGGCATCATAATCTTTTCCATATTATTTATTATCAGTATTACACCACCTAAAGTTATACTCCCTTTTATTGCCATATAGGATGTTATCCCCAATAGACCAAATAAGGAAATAATCATAGTGAAATTTTGTACCGAAATGATATAAGTGTGTATCTTATCTATTAAATATCCTTTTTGTTGGATACTATTACTTCTATCATAAAAATCCTTTTTTACCTTATCATTTAAATTATTTGATTTTATTATATGGAAAGCTGATAATACTTCTTTTATATAGGTTGTATATCCTTCGTACAGTTCAGACCTTTGGGATTGGTGTTTCTGCATTGGTTTGTTTAGTACTATAGATATAATAGTACTAATTACCCCTATTATTATGCCTATTGCCAAGGCCATAGGGCTAACATAGAAGATAACAGCAATTCCAACAATAAAGTATATTATTCCTACAACCACTTCATATATACCATTTATATAGTTAGTCTCTATTGTATTTACATCATTGGTTAAGGTGGATATATATTTTGCGTTATTGTCCTTTTGAAATTCGTTGATATTCTTATTAAACACTCCATCAACATAATTTACTTTTGCTGAAACTATAGCTTTTCTTTTATAAAGCCCCTTTCCAAAAGCCAATAATACACTAACAGGCAATAAGGATAATGCCAACAATAATAGTTTAATGGATTCTTTCTTAAATAAGGCTTTATTACCCGAAGCAGCTATATCGATGACATTCATCATGGAAATAGATAGATAGCCTTCTAAAATAGCAGCTGCTAAAGCAATTATTATTACCAATATTAAATAGGGCCATGCCTTACCTATGGATTTTTTCATATTACAAAGGCCTCCCTTCCAAAGTAGTCCTCACTATTATACTGATTTACTAGACCATTTTTTATTTCCAACACATAATCGTATTTTTCTGTTATTCCTTCATAGTATCTATGTGAAATTGCAATAACTGTACTATCTAAGGATAATATAGTGTTTTCTATGATTCTACCTAATTCCTCATTTAAACTAGAGGTAGCCTCATCGATAAATAATATACTGGCATCCTTCACTAAAGCTCTTCCAATGGATATCCTTTGTCTTTGACCTCCTGATAGATTTTTACCATTTTCTAAAAGCCTCTCTTCAAGCCCTAATTCCTTTTCTTCTATTAAATCCATAAGACCTGCACCTTGGCAAGCTTTTAATACCTTTTCTTCTGGAATATCTTTATACAAAGTAATATTATTATAAATTGTGTCTTCAAAAAGAAATACATCCTGATATACGAAGGAAATATTATCATTAAAACTTTTGATTCTTATATCTTTATAATCTACCCCATCTAATTTAATAGTACCTTCATAATCATCATTAGCCATGGAAAGTAAATTTATTAAAGTAGATTTTCCTGCACCACTTTGCCCCTTTAATAAGTATTTTTTCCCTTTTTCAATGTTAAAGGAAGCTCCTTTAAAAATTTCTTTCCCTTCATAGGCAAATTTTAAATCCTTTACTTCAATATTTGAATTAAACTTAAATTCCTTATCTCTATTGTTATCTTGGATAGTTTCTCCATCATATTTGGTTATCTTATCATATATGGTTGCGGAAGCTTTCAACTCATTAAATAGTGGTAGTATTCGAACAATAGGCCATATACAACTATTTGATAATTGAACAATTAGAACCATTCTGGTTAATGAATATCCATTTAAGACCTCATTTATTGCATAGACTAAAATACCAACAATTATTAAAAATCCTAAAAAGTTGGTAAAATTACTTTGTCCTTCAGTAAATACAGTATAATGTAGTTTCTTTCTTTCTACCCTATCAACAGCTTTTAAAGTATTGTTTAAAAATTTATCTTCTATGTTGTTTAGTTTTAATATTTCAAGACCGTTAAAGGTGTTAGAAATATTGGTGGTAAATTGTTCATTGTTTTTTGAAACCTCTTCTTGTAATCTAACGGTTCTCTTTTGAAAGGTTTTGCTTATTAAAAAGACTAAAATAGAAACAGCGAAAATACCTAAAGCAAATTTATAGTCCATAAAGGCTAATATTATCAAGGATACAATATAAAACCCTCCTGAATAGATTACATTTATTAGCTTAAAGAAAAAATTTTCTTCAAATATATTTATGTCATTTATTAAATTAGAGATATATACATCCTTTGATTTTTTGTTAAAATCTTTATAGGAATAATTCAGGATTTTATCAAAGGCACGAACTCTAACTTCCAATATGATGTCCCTCATAAAACTAATTCTCATAAATCTAGAAAGGATAAATAGCAATATACCAAAAATAGCAAAGGATATGGCTAGAATCAGTACCTTAATAAAATAGTCCATCTGTCCTTTTTCTATACTTCCTATTATCAATGCAAAGGACACATTCATTAGTAATGAATCTATAATAGGTAGCATGCAAGCTATAATATATATAGTAAATCTGGCTTTTTTTTCGAGCAATAAGTCTTTCATAGGATCCACCTTTCCTTTTTCTATTTACTTCCATTAATTACTATTGTAATGGTTTTTTTATTTAAGTCAATAGTTCTATTAATTTATTTCAGCTTGTACTTTAATATATTCATTTTGCATTTAACTTTGATGACTTTTTGTGATTAATACTTTTATATATTTAATA
>NZ_PPXX01000039.1 GCF_021655075.1 Clostridium sp. Cult2 | reverse complement strand
GCGATGGCTACCATTAATCCATATATTTAAAATTTTCTAGGTCCTTTTTAGCTTAATTTTTTTATTTTATTTTTTCATAGGTTACTTTACACTATCAAACTAATCACCTTCTATTATAACAAAAATTTGCAAAAAAAGAACCTTTGATAATTTATATAGCTAAGTTTTTGTAAAATATTATTCCATTATAAATAGCCTATTGAAAGTTCAATAGGCTATTGGAACATTATTAAATATTTCGATTTTAATCTTCCTGTATTAATACATTTTCATAAAGTTCACATCTCTCAATACAGCATAGACCACAAACATTATTTATACAGGAAATTGCCCCACATTTTTTATAAATATGTTTTTGTTTTGATTTGTTGGATTTGATAGTTTTGAAATTTTCCTTCATATTCATCTACCCCTCTTTGTTAGTTATAATAAAATTATAGCATGTAAACAATTATAATACAAGGGATTTTTCAGAAAAATGAAATTAATACAATATAATGTTGCAATAATTCCTGCATAACTAATAAAATATCAAACATTATGCAAGTTATATTTCATAAGGATGCAGTTATAGGTTTATCTACTATTTTTAAACAATTTTTGAAAAAAGCTTCTATTACTTTCCATCCTTTTAATTTTTTCCTTCAATCCAGCTACTTCATAAGATTTTTCTTTAAATTTCATCTTTAGCTTTGCATTTTCACAAATTAACACATCTCTCTCTTTACTGTTTAATTCATTCCTTAATGCTATTATTTCTTCTATTAATTCCTTTATTATTTTTTCATTGTATTCGGTGTTGTTTTCCAGTATTTTTATTAAATCATCAAAAAAAACTTCTTGTAAATTTACACTTATTTCCCTAGCTAATTCAATAGAGTCAATACTTTGCTGTGAGCTGATACTTGTTAAAGCCGTTTCTTCATTGCTAGTTACTAACATTTCTGGTGATCTCAAAATCAATTTAATTTGTTTATTGCTAAAACCTTTGTCCTGAAGAGATTTTATATATTGAAATAATTCGATTTCTATATAGGTATAATATCTGTGATTAGATTCATTTCTTGGAATTTCTAGTTCAAATTCTTTTTCATAATATCTAAGTACATGAGGAGGGTAGCTTGTCAACTCAGCCACTTCAGATATTGTATATTGTTTATCTACTTCTAACATTTTTATACCCCCTTAAAAACAGTCTTATTATAGTATTCTTTAATACTTTTAAAATTCCTTTATAAAAAATAATATTTTATTAAACAAATGTTGATATAATATTTCAAAAATCTTCATAGAGTTTTTTAATATAAGTTAAAAAAAGAGCTGAAAATTTCAGCTCTTATGACTATAAACTAATATCATCTAATAGTAGTTTTGTTAATAACTTTATGGAATTTATAATATCACTTTTTGAAGCCATTTCTATGGTGGAATGAACATATCTAGTTGGAATAGATATTACTCCAGAAGGTACACCTTCTTTTGTTAAATGGATAGCTCCTGAATCAGTACCGCCAAATTCTAATACTTCCAGTTGGTAGGAGATATCATTTTTCTTTGCAATGTCTATCATAATTTGCCTTAGTTTTGGATGAGTTAAAATGGAGTTATCTTTTACTTTTATTGCAGTACCTTTATTTAATCCAACTGCAAAAGTCTTGGCTTTAGGTGTATCGCCACTTCCTGTAACATCAATAGCTATACCAATATCAGGGTTTATTCTATATGCAGAAGTTTTAGCTCCCCTAAGACCTACTTCTTCCTGAACTGTAAATACGAAATATAAATCGTTTACGGGAGTATTAATTTGCTTAATAGTTTCTATGGCTACAAAACAGCCTACCCTATCATCTAAACATTTTGTAAATACTACATTATCGTTTTCGCCATATTCAGACTTATAAACACATATATCTCCAATATCAACTAACTTTTCAGCTTCTTCTTTATTATTAACTCCTATATCAATAAACATATTTGACAACTTAAGCTTAGAAATATCTTCCATTGGTTCTGCTGAAATAACTCCTAGGGTTCCATTTTCAAATATAACTTGTTGACTTAATGTAATATATGGTGATATTCCACCAATGTTGGTGAATCTTAAGAAACCTTTATCATCAATATCAGTAATCATAAATCCAATCTGGTCCATGTGAGCAGCTATCATAACTTTCTTTCCATTACCTTTTTTCCTAGCGATTAAATTTCCCAAATCATCAACATTAATCTCATCAACATAATCTCCAATTTCTTTCTTTATATAATCTCTAATAATATTCTCATTTCCTGAAGGTCCATAAACACTAACTAATTCCCTTAATAATTGACTATTAAACTTCATATTATAGTTCCCCCTTTTTATATTTAGATAGAATAGCTTTAAGCAATTTATAAGTATTTTCATAATCCTTTTTACTCATTACTGATGTAGGTGAGTGGATATTTCTACAAGGTACTGATATTGTGGTTGTAATAGAACCTTCTTTAGTAGTGTGAATCTTTCCTGAATCGTTTCCGCCCATTGATGTTTTTCTATATTGATAAGGTATATTATTTTCTTCAGCGATGTTAGTTATTTTTTTTCTGAAATCTTTGTTAAATAAGGTTGTTCTGTCTATTAATGAAATTGCTGGACCCTTGTTCAAATATGTTGGTATTAAATGTTCATCTAATTTTGGCACATCGTAACATAGAGTTCCTTCTAAGACAATACTAATATCAGGGTTTACCCTATAGGTAGCAGGACCTGCTCCTACAAGACCTATTTCCTCCATTACGGTAAAAACGCCATAAAAACTGATATCATCAACCTCTTTAAGTAGTTCAACTAATAAACTGCAGCCTACACGATTGTCTAACGCTTTTGCTTTAACTTGATTCTCACCAAATTCAACGTATTCACTATGAAAACTTACATAATCACCAATATTCACCAATTCCTCTGCTTCTTCTTTAGTATTTACTCCGATATCTATATATAACTGGTCAATATTTAATGCCTTTTGCCATTCTTCTCTTTTTTGTAAATGAATGGGCTTTGCTCCAATAACACCTAATATTTTATTTTTCCCTACTAAAACGGGTTTGGAAACCAGAATTCTTTTGTCAATTCCCCCTACCGTTGTAAATTTTAGTAGACCTACATTATCGATATCTGTAACCATTAATCCTACTTCGTCCATGTGAGCTGCTATCATTAATTTTTTTGAACTACTCTTTCCTTTTTTATAGGCAATAATATTTCCTAATTTATCAACCTTCACATCATCTACATGATTATTTATTTCATCAAGTATAATATCCCTAACTTCTTTCTCATTACCAGATACACCTGACGCTTCAGTTAATTTCTTTAGTAACATAATAACCCCTCCAAATTCTCATTTGAAATAGAAGCTATGAAAAATGCTAAAAGTTTAGCTGTATTCTTTAAATCCTTCATATCAATTATCTCTACTGAAGTATGCATATATCTCAATGGTATGGACAAGCATAAAGTAGGGATACCTTCTCTTGTAATTTGCATTGCTCTTCCGTCAGTTCCAGTTGGTCCAGGTGTTATTTCAAATTGGTAAGGAATATTATACTCTTTAGCTACTTCCACCATTTTATCTTTTAATCCTGGATGAATATTACCTCCTATAGTAATTCCAGGGCCTTTAGTCATGTCAAGAGTATCAGTTTTTGGTAATTCTGGAGTAGAACCAAATCCTACATCTATTGCAATACCAATATCAGGATTTATTCTATAAGTGCTTGTAAAAGCTCCCCTCATCCCTACTTCTTCTTGTACGGTAGCTACAAAATATATATCAGCTTGGTGGTTTATATTTGACAGTTCTTTAATGCATTCAAACATGGCAGCTACTCCTGCTTTGTCATCTAAGGATTTCCCCATTATTCTGCTACCTTGCAACGTGCTAAAATCCCTCTTAATTGTAATTGGATCGCCTATTTTGATTAATTCCTCTATTTTTTCTTTTGGATATCCAACATCAATTATCATATCCTCCATTTTTATTGTTTTATTAATTTCTGAAGGTTCTTGTAAATGAGGTGGTTTTGAGCCAATAAGTCCATATAAATCTCTACTTCCATGGACTATTACCTCTTGTCCTAAAATAGTTCTAGGGTCTATACCTCCTATGTTGGTAAATCTTAAAAACCCGTTATCTTCAATGTATTTTACCATTAACCCGATTTCATCCATATGGGCAGAAATCATTATTTTTAGATTTGATTGGTTATTTACACCTTTTTTTAATATTATTATATTACCTAATTTGTCAACCCATATTTGGTCAGCATGTTTTTTGAAGGTGGATATAATGCGATCATTAAGTCTAAATTCATATCCTGATACACTACTACCATTACTTAATAACTTTAAAAACTCTTTAGTATCCAATTTGAAACCCCCTTTAATATATATTATTACGTTATCAGATTAAATTTATATGAACCACTAATCCATTTTCTTGTAGAAGAAAGTTTTAATGGTCCTAAAATTGTATCTTTCAGGTAATATTATCTGTTCCGTACTTCCAACAAAAAGAATACCATCACTGCTTAAACTGCTATGAAACTTTTTATACAAAAGTTCTTTAGCTTCATCAGTAAAATATATCATCACATTCCTGCATGTAATTAAATCTATATCCTTAGGAAATGAATCCTTTAGTAGGTCTAATCTATTAAATTTCACACATTTTTTTATTTCTTCTTTAATTTTATAGGAGTCTCCAATCTGTTGGAAATATTGTTCCTTAAATTTAACTGGTAAATTAACTAAAGCTTTTTCAGAATAAATGCTTGTCTTAGCTTTCTCGATTGCACCAACATCAATATCAGTTGCTAATATTTTAATTTCATCTAAAGGATAAAAATTGCTCATTAACATGACCAAAGAATATGGCTCTTCACCTGTAGAGCAGGCAGAACTCCAAATTTTTAATGGTCTTTTGACTTTGTCAATTAGATTAGGTAAAATATCTGTTTTTAGGACTCGCCATTGGGATGGATTTCTATAGAATTCTGATACATTAATTGTCAGATAGTTAATAAATTGGTCTAACAAAACTTTATCAGATTTTAATTCTTGAAAATATTTATTAAAATCATCAAATCCATTTCTATTCATTAAGGAAGTTATTCTTCTTTTCATTTGTTTTTCTTTATAATAGTTTAAATCTATATTAATTAAATCGTTAATATTTTTCTTAAAGATTTCATATTTGTTCATGGATTCCCCCTAAATTTATTGCTAGTGAAATCATAATAGATTAAATTTAAAAAATTTCTGTGGTATATAGGTATATAAACCACAGAAATTTATTGTAAAGGGGGTCTTGATGTAGTTTGTGAGGTCACATTTATATTCTTCTCAACATTATAGATAAAATACATCAATTCCCTTTACAATTTTAGTTGTCTTTGACAATATCTTCTAATGTTATATCCATTTCTTGATTTTCATAGATTTCACTTTTTTCATCTTCTTTTTCTTCCCTATCTTCTTCAATTGCCTTCATACTTAAACTAATTCTTTGATTTTCTTCATTAATGTCAATAATTTTTACTGTAACCTGTTGTCCAACTTTTAATCTGTCAGATGGTTTATTTACATGTTCTTTAGATATTTGAGAAACATGAACTAATCCATCTACTCCTTCTTCCAATCTAACAAATGCTCCAAAATCTAAAATATTGACAACCTTACCAAAAACTATATCTCCAATATTTCTTTTATCTATGAAGACATCCCAAGGTTTTGGTAAAATTTGTTTTAGACCTAGTGATATTCTATTTTTATTTTTGTCAAAATCTAAAATTTGCACCTGAATTTTGTCACCTTCACTTATAACTTCGGATGGGTGACTTATCCTATACCAAGATAAATCAGAAATATGAATTAAGCCATCTAAACCGCCAATGTCTACAAAGGCACCAAAATCAGTTAGTCTTTCTACTTTGCCATCAATTATATTTCCAATTTCTAAGCTATCCCAAAGCTCTTCCCTTTTCTTCTCTAATTCTTCTTGTTCAACTATTTTGCTGGATAGTATAATCCTTTTTCTATTTCTGTCAAAATCGATAATTTTTGCAATCAGTTTTTTACCTTTATAAGCACTTAAATCATCAACATAGGTTACAGATATTTGAGATGCGGGTACAAAAGCATTTATACCATTTACTAATACAGATAATCCACCTTTAACATCTGTTAGCACTTTACATTCTATTTTTTCTTTATTCTTATAAGCATTTTCAAGCTTCTCCCAGCTTTTAATAATTTCTAGTCTTTTTGTAGAAAGAACAACATTTCCTTCTCCATCATCTAATTTTACTACATATACTTCTATTTCATCTCCCTCTTTGTAAATATCTTTAGGCTTTACTTCGGAATCATTTGATAATTCTTCTTTAGTAATAATTCCATCAGATTTATAATTGATATTTACCATGATTTCATTTTCAGTAACATAAATAACTGTACCTTTTATAATGTCCCCTCTGCGAACTTTGACTAGTGTATTTTCTATTGCTTCCATTATTTCATTATCATTGATATTATCCATAGTATTGACAACCTCCTTAATTATCCAATCAGGTGTAGAAGCACCTGCAGTTATTCCTATTGTATTAAATTTTACTATCTCTTGTAAAGGTAAATCTTTAGGTAATTCAATATGATATACATTATCGCGATACATTTTACTAATATCTACTAATTTATTCGTATTCGAACTGTGATAACCACCTATTACAATCATAGCTTCAACCTTTTTTGCTAATTCTTTGCAGGCATTCTGTCTTAAATTAGTAGCGTTACATATTGTGTTAAACATCTTAACCTCTTTGCCCTTTTTTGAAACAATATCAGATAACATTTTAAATTTTTCCAATGTATTAGTTGTCTGTGAAACAATACAAATTTTATCATATGTTGAAACATTTTCTGCTTCATCTACATTATTTATAATAATTCCATCATCATTGCACCACCCATTAATTCCAATAACTTCAGGGTGATTTTTGTTGCCTATTATAACAATTTTGTAGCCTTTATCATTATATTCCTTTACTTTTTTATGAACTGATTTGACATAAGGACAAGTAGTGTCTATTAATTCTAAATTTAAATCTTCAATTTTTCTTTGAACCTTATAAGGTATTCCGTGGGACCTTATTATAACTTTCCCATTTTCAATAGATTCAACATCATCGATAACCCTTAAACCTGCTTCCTTTAGCTTGTCCACTACTTGAGGATTATGAATTAGTGGACCTAAGGAATAGGTGTTTACACCCCCTGAATCTTTCATTGTTTTCTCAGCAATAGTAACTGCTCTTTTAACTCCAAAACAATAACCAGCATGTTCAGCAATATAAATCTCCACATTTTTTCCTCCTATGCTCTATTTAATGAATAGATAGATTTTAAAATATATTTACTAATATCCTTATAATCTTCAGTAGAAAGCTTTTTATCAAAGTATTCATCTAATAATATAGGACTACCTATCCTTACTACAACTCTACTGAATAATTTATATTTTGAATGAATATATACAGGGATAACTGATGATTTTCCCTTTATACTGATTAAGCTTACTCCTGGTTTTGCACTATCTAAATTCATTTTTTTTACTCTAGTGCCTTCTGGAAAAATACCTAGTATTCTTTCATTTTTTAATACTTTTAAAGATGATCGAATAGCTGAAATATCTGAAGCTTTTCTATCTACGGGGAAAGCACCTAACTTATTAATTAATTTGCCAAGAATTTTATTCTCAAACAATTCTTTTTTTGCCATAAACGATATAGGTCTAGGAACAGATATGGCTAAAACAATTGGATCTAAAAGACTAATATGATTGGAACATAATACTGCTCTTCCTTCAATGGGTATATTTTCTTGACCTTCAATATCTATTCTAAACAAAATCCTAAATATTATATTTGCAATAAATCGAACTACTTTATAAAAATGCAATTAATTACCTCCCTTCAATAATAGCAATAATATCATTTATACATTCCTCAACTGTTTTGTTTGTTGTATCGATTTCATATGCATCTGAACTTTTTTTTAAGGGAGCAATTTCTCTTGTACTGTCTATTCTATCTCTACTTTTAATTTCAGATAATATTTGTTCGTAAGAAATATTTTTTTCTTTTTTTTCTAACAATTCTTTATACCTTCGTCTTGCTCTTTCTTCAACAGAAGCTGTTATAAAGAATTTATAATTAGCGTTTGGAAGGACTACTGTTCCTATATCCCTTCCATCCATAATAACATTATTAGATTCAGATAATTTCCTTTGTAATTCTACCATACTTTCTCTAACTTCTTTAATCTTTGAAATAATTGAAACATTATTATTAATTATGTTTTTTCTAATTTCTTCATCAACTCTTGTCCCATCTAAATAGATATGATTATCTTTAAAACAAATAGAAGTAGTATCCATTATATTCAATATTTTTTCTGTATCTTCAGGATTAATCCCTGCCTCTAGTATTTTTAGTGTTAAAGCTCTATACATAGCTCCAGTATCAATATATTCTAATTCTAAGATTTTAGCAAGTTTTTTAGCTATAGTGCTTTTACCTGCTCCTGCAGGACCATCTACCGCAATTATTAGTCTTCTATTAGCCATTCTAATCCTCCTAATAAAATAATAACCACCCATTGGTGGCATTGTTGTTTTTATTCATTTAAATCTGGTCTCAATGTTTTGGCTTCTCTAAGATATATATGGATTACATCCTTTTGTTCTATTGAATCCTGATATAGAATCATTACTCTAATACACTTATTAATACTGCCTATAACATCCATCTCATTAAAGCACATTAAACCACATCGAGTATATCCTAACAACCTAGCAGCCTTAGCAGGGTATTCAGCATTTAAATCTTTAGTTGATGAGAATAATATACTAATAACATTATCTTTTATTAGATTATTATCATTTTCTATTTTTAACAGTAATTCTTTTGTGGCATCAATAATTTCCACTTTACTATTATTTTCAACAGTAGTAGCTCCTCTAATAGAAACCATTCTCAATTATACCACTTCCCTTAATAATTATATATTAAAACTTATAATCAAACAAGCTATTTTAATTTAACTTTACTCAATATTTCTATACTTTGTGATGTTATAACAATTGTATCTAGTTTAGGTAAGTCCATATTAGTACTTACCCCAATGACTTTAATTTTTAATGGATTATTATATTTTGTTCCATCAATTTCTATCATATCATTGTGATGTACATATATTTTTATTTCATCATTTTTAGTAAAATCATCAATATACTCACCATTTAATAATATTTCAATATTGTTATAATCTGGTGTCAAATTTTTCAATATAATTACTCCCTTTTCGTATGAGTCTGAAGAATTAAAAAAAGAGAATAATTTACTATCTTTGTGTGTCATTGTAGAAAACACTTGGTTATTATTGTAGCTGAAATACTGGATAGTCAATAAGAGCAATAAAGATAACAGTGACAATAACAATAAAGTCTTTTCAAAATAATTGAAAATAGATTTCATTTTAGCCTCCTAAATTCATTATTTATATTACTCTATGCATATTGTTAACAAATAATGAAAATATTATAAGGCTAACATTTTAATATTAGACGTTTATGCCAGCTAAGTATCCAGTCGAATATGCAATCTGTAAGTTGTAACCTCCTGTCAATCCATCTACATCAATGATTTCTCCACAGAAATATAAACCAGATATAAGCTTAGATTCCATAGTAGAAGGGTCTATTTCATTTGTTGATACTCCTCCCGATGTTACTATAGCTTCTTTTAATGGTCTGAAGCCTTTAAAGGTTAATGGTAAATTTTTAATATTTTCCACAATTCTTATCCGTTCATCTTTTGTTATTTGATGTATTGGTTTGATTTCATTAATAGAAGCAACATCTATTATTATTGGTATTAACTTTTGTGGTAATAAATCATCTAGGCCATTTTTAATTTGTCGATTATTAAACTTTTCAAAATCTCTTAATACTCTTTTATCCAATTTTTCTTTTGATAAAGCAGGCTTTAAATCAATAAATAATTTGATTTTTTTACCTAAATATTTGTTTAATATATTACTCATAGACAATACAATGGGACCTGAAATTCCATAATGAGTAAATATCATCTCACCAAACTCTTCATGTATTTTTTTGTTTTCTACAATACTGATAAGTTTTACATTCTTTAGTGATAGACCTTGAACATCTTTAATCCAGTTTTCCTCTATCTCTATTGGAACTAATGAAGGTCTTAGTGGTACAATTTGATGACCAAGTTTCTTTGCAAAATTGTATCCATCTCCAGTGGATCCCGTTGAAGGATAAGATTTCCCTCCAGTAGCTATTATTAACTTATCAAATATATCAATAGTATTATCATCTAGCTTGATTACAAATTTTTCATCACTATATTCAATATTTTTTACGGGTTTATTTAATAAAACATTTACATTATAAGCTGATAAAAACCTTTCCAAAGCCTTTATTACATCACTAGATTTATCAGAAATAGGAAAGACCCTATTTCCTCTTTCGATTTTAACTTTAAGTCCATATGATTCTAACAATCTAATAATATCTTCGTTAGTAAAAGAATAGAAACCACTATATAAAAACTGACTATTAGTTATTATATTTTGAAAAAAATCTTCTATTGGAGAAGCGTTAGTAATATTACATCTGCCCTTTCCAGTTATGAATAATTTTTTTCCTAAACGGTCATTTTTTTCAAATAAAGTAACATCATTGCCTCTAGAACCAGCAAATCCTGCAGCTATTATTCCAGCAGGACCTCCTCCTATAACACCTATCCTCATCTTAACCAATTCTCCTTTAAATGGCATGTATCGTTTAACAATATGAGTACTTTGTTATGTTCCCTAACTTCTACAATTGATAAACTAACATTATTTACTGTAAAATTTTTAAAATATGTCAAATCCATATCTAATAATCCTAATATTATAATCTTTAAAGTTGCACTATGGGAAACTATTAAAATATTATCAACATCTTCATTATCAATAATCATATTTATTCCATTCATAGCCCTTAATTGTAATTCTTTTAATGTTTCTGCATCTTTTATATGCAATTTATCAGGGCTTTTTCTCCATAAGATTAACTCTTTTTTATGTTCTTTAGACATTTTATCATTGGTTATTCCTTCCCAAATTCCAAAATTTATTTCTCTGAATTCCTTCATAGGAATTACATCCATATTAAGTTTACTTCCAATGATTTTTGCGGTTATATATGCTCTACTAAGGTCACTAGAATATATTCTGTCTATTTTTTCATTAATTAATCTATTTCCGATTAAATGAGCTTGTTTAATGCCTGTTCCAGTAAGGGGTATATCTTGTTGGCCTTGAATTTTTTTTGAAACATTCCATTCTGATTCACCATGTCTTACTAAATATATTTTTTTCATATATGCACCTCCAAAATATGTGTACAATAAATATTATAGCAGATTTTAATTTATAATGTATATATCATTTATGATAATATCAAATATGCTAATATGATAACAAATAAAGCTACCAAAAGAATGGTAGCTTTATTTGTTATCATTATTGTTTTTATTATTATTGCTATCATAAACATTGTATTTTTTCCAAATTTTTTCTAAATCTTCAAAGTAAGTGGTAATGTCATTCTTCTTCTCAGTTCCCAGAGCAATAATAAAAGCATTGATTAAGCTCATAGGAGCAACTAATGAATCTACGAAGGATAACATATTACTACTTGCTATTAATGTTGTATCTGCATACTGTGCTGCTGGAGAGATTAAACTATCAGTAATACCTATTATTTTACAGCCTTTTTCTCTACCGTAATCCAATGCTTCTAAAGTTCTTTTTGAATATCTAGGATAACTTATTCCTATAATTACATCTTTATCAGTAGCTTTTAACAATTGCTCAAAAACATCATTGGGACCAGATGTTACAACTTTAACATTGTTTAATAGAAATCTTAAATAAAAACCTAAATAACCAGCTAAAAAAGATGAACTTCTAAGTCCGAGTATAAATACATTATTTGCTTTCAATGTGATTTCAATGGCCCTTTGAAAGGCATTATAATCTATTTCGTTTAAAGTTTTTTCTATATTGTCCATATCCTTTTTAGCAACCTGTTTTAACGCATTTTCATAACCTGCAAAGTCTTTACTTAAAGATATTCTTTGAACTGTAGTTAGTTTATTTTTAATTAATTCCTGCAATTCCTTCTGAAGCTCTCTATATCCATCATAACCTAATGTGTTGGCAAATCGAACAACTGTAGACTCACTTACTCCTACCGTTTCGCCTAAAGTTGCAGCAGTCATAAAAGCAGCCCTATCATAGCTATTCATAATAAATTCAGCTATTAGCTTTTGCCCCTTACTCAAACGATTAAAACTATTTTGAATTACTTTTATTAAATCAACATACTTCTCCATATAAATTATCCTCATGATTTTCTATTAATTTAAATCCTTCTTGAAGAGCATTTTTGTTTAACTCTTCTGTCCCTTGGGGCACTCTGCTTAATACCGCTTTTTCTAGTGCTTCTTTGCTTACAACCTTAGTCAATTTATATATACTCCCTAATGCAATAATATTTGCAACCATAGGTTTTCCTAGTTTATTCATAGCTGTATCCAATATGGGTATAGAAAAAATATTAATATCATCTCTAGTTGGTTTTTCTGTTACCGAGTCATCTAGTATTAAAACTCCTCCAGGTTTCAAAGAATCAATATATTTTTCACAAGCTTTTTGGGTCAAAGATAGCAATATATCACATTTATCTACTTTTGGATAGTTTATTACATTCTCACTAATTATAACTTCGGCTTTGCTAGCTCCACCCCTTGCCTCTGGTCCATAGGATTGCGATTGAACTACATTTTTACCATCATACAATGCAGCTTCTGCTAAAATAATCCCTGCTAATATGAGACCTTGCCCACCTGAACCACTCAATCTTAGCTCTTGATATACCATTTTAAATCCCTCCGTTAAAAGATTCAATTATTTTATTATATTCATCAGTATACTCCGGTCTTTGTCCTTTATATAGTTCACCTACAATAATTTTATCTTTACGCTTTCCCTCTGGAAGTTTTTCATATGCTGTTTTATTTACTGCAATTTCCTTTAAATTCACCATCATATCAACAACATCACCTTTTTTATTTTTTCTTCCATAATAGGTTGGGCATATAGTTAAAGTTTCAATAAATGAAAATCCTTTGTTTTTAATTCCCTCTTCAACTTGTTTAATAATCATATTTGCACCATATACTGTGGCTCGACTTACATAGGTTGCTCCTGCAGATTTTGCTAAATCACATAAATCAAAGTTTGCATCTATATTGCCATAAGGTGCTGTAGTTCCTTTATCACCTGTTGGTGTAGTTGGTGAATACTGACCTCCTGTCATTCCGTAGATATTGTTATTAAATACAACAGTTGTTATATCTATATTCCTCCTTGCTGCATGAATCAAATGATTGCCTCCTATGGCAGCACAATCTCCATCACCAGTAATTACAACTACATGCAACTTTGGATTTGCAAATTTTATACCTGTTGCAAAAGCCAATGCTCTCCCATGGGTTGTATGTATAGTATTAAAGTCCAAATAACCAGAAGCCCTAGAAGAACACCCAATACCAGAAACAATACAAACATCATCCTGTTTTAATCCAAGATTATCTATAGCTTTTACTATAGCTCTAGTTACTATTCCATTTCCGCATCCCGGACACCATATATGAGGTAAACTCTCTGTTCTATAATATTTTTCAACTAATTGACTTGGCAATTTAATCCCTCCCGCCTTTAATAAAAGAGATGATTTCTTCTGGGGTAATTAACTCTCCATCAACCCGACCATATTTATCGACTTTAGTATACTTACCTGCATTTCTATCTATATCTAAGAAATATTGTCCCATGTTCATTTCTATAACTGAAATTCTATTTACTCTTTTTGCTACATTATTTATTTGTTTTTCTGCTATGGGCCAAATGGTAATCGGTCTAAACATGCCTATCTTCCGACCTTCTTCTCTTAATAAATCAATAGCTGATTTTACCGGCCTAGCAGTTGCCCCATATGCAATGATTACTTCATCAGCATCTTCCAATCTGTATTCTTCATATGTCACTATATCATCTACATTATCTTCAATCTTCTTAACTAATCTTGTAATTAATTTTTCAGCAATCACATTATTGTTAGTAGGGAATCCTGTCTCACCATGAACTAAACCAGTTACATGGAATCTATATCCTTCACCGAAACTTGCCATTTCAGGTACAATATCTCCTTCTTTTACTTCATATGGCAAATAATCTTTCTCTCTAGATGTAGGTTTCTTTCTATTATATATTTCAACTGCTTCCCCTATAGGTATTTCGATTTTTTCCCTCATATGAGCAATTACTTCATCCATTAATAGTATAACTGGGGTTCTATACTTTTCTGCCAAATTGAAAGCTCTTATTGTTGTATCATAAATTTCTTTTACTGTAGATGGGTACAAAGCAATTATAGAATGATCTCCATGAGTTCCCCATCTAGCTTGCATAATATCTCCTTGTGCTGGTGAAGTAGGTAATCCAGTGCTTGGGCCTCCTCTTTGTACGTTTACAATAACACATGGCACCTCTGATATAATTGCATATCCAATACCTTCTTGTTTTAGTGAAAAACCAGGTCCACTAGTTGCAGTCATTGATTTCTTTCCGGCTAATGAAGCACCTATAGTAGCACTAATACTTGCAATCTCATCTTCCATTTGAATGAATTTACCGCCTTTTCTAGGTAATTTGGCCGCTGAAAGCTCTGCTATTTCTGTTGAAGGTGTAATTGGATAACCAGCATAAAAATTCATTCCAGCAGCTATTGCACCTTCAACACAAGCTTCATTACCTTGCATCAACTTTATAATTTTTTCAGGCATATTACTTACCTCCTAAATAAATAGCATAGTCAGGACATCTTAATTCACATAGGCCACATTGAATACAAGCGTCCAAATTCTTAATAACTACTTTTTCATTTTTTATTTCTAATACGTTTTTTGGACAAAAAGCAACACATATGCCGCAACCTTTACACAATTCTTTTTCAACATTGAGCTTATCCAATGTCTTCAATGTCTCATCCCCCTTATTGTGATAATTTCTACTATTATAATATCAAAGATAGAAGAATTATGCAAGATTTATTTCATTATTTAATTATTATTATTAAATATGCAAGTTTTGTTTCATAATTAGGCAAAAAAACAAGCCTCAAGGCTTGTTTACACAGGATAAGTTTTAAATTCCTCATTTAATAAATTTATATCAATTTTATATCTTTCAGCTTGTCTATACTTAAAAAAATCAATAGCTACTTGTGGAAATAGAGCATAAGTTAATACATCTTCGTCTTGTTCAATATATTCTTTTATTTCTTCTCTTATCTTATCTAGTTCTGGCTCCATTAAATCTGCAGGCCTTCCCGTAAATACTTCCTCATCTCCAATTATTTTTTTTCTAATTTCTTCTTTAATTGGTACTGCTGGTTTTCCATAGAGACCTTTTACATAATTCTTTGTCTCTGTAGGAACCATCTTATACCTCTCTCCTAATAATATATTAAATACGGATGTAGTTCCAACAATTTGACTCATAGGAGTAACTAATGGAGGATAACCTAAATCTTCTCTAACCTTAGGTACTTCTTCTAATACCTCTTCAAATCTATCTAAGGCACCTTGAGTATTTAATTGGGAAACAAGATTTGAGAGCATCCCTCCAGGTACTTGATATTTTAAAGTTCTAACATCTACGTTCAACACCTTATTATTTAACAATCCCTCTTTTATATATCTCTCTCTTAATTCTTTAAAATATTCTGTAATTTCAAGTAATAAATCCATATTTATATCTGGGTAATATGGTGAACCTTGGAGTGAGGCTATCATAGATTCAGTTGCTGGCTGACTAGTTCCCATACCTAAAGGTGATATAGCTGTATCTATAATGTCTGCTCCTGCTTCAATAGCCTTCATATAGGTTTGATTTGCTATCCCACTAGTAAAATGGGAGTGAATTTGAATTGGAATAGATATGTTCTTTTTTAATCCTTTCACTAGCTTTTCAGCTTCATATGGCATTAGTATTCCAGACATATCTTTAATGCAAATAGAATCAGCTCCCATTTTCTCCATTTCAACGCTTAACTTAATATAGTATTCATTATTATGAATAGGACTTGTTGTGTAAGAAATAGCTGCTTGTGCATGACCACCATATTTCTTTGTTGCTTCTATTGACTTTCTAATATTTCTTGGATCATTTAATGCATCAAATATACGTATAATATCTATACCATTTTCAATAGATTTTTTAACAAATTCTTCTACAACATCATCTGCGTAATGCTTGTAACCTAAGAGGTTTTGACCTCTTAATAACATTTGAAGTTTCGTATTTTTAAAAGCCTTTCTTAACTCTCTTAATCTTTCCCAAGGATCTTCATTTAAAAATCTTAAACAGGAGTCAAAGGTTGCTCCTCCCCATACTTCAAGGGAATGGAAACCAACCCTATCCAATTTGTCTGCTATAGGTAACATATCTTCTGTTTTCATCCTAGTAGCAATTAATGACTGATGGGCATCCCTTAAAATGGTATCTGTAATTTTTACACCTGCCATTATTTATACCTCCTTTTTATAGTTTTTCAACGCCAAAAAGCACTGGCGGATTGTTTTTCTGATTTACAAAATTAAATTCTAGAACATTATATTCCTTTTGATTAAGATTATTTAAAAAATCCTTTACTCCTTCTTTTTCCTCTAAACCACCTTTATGTCCAGTATAACAAGTAATGAGTAATAACCCATTCTCATTTAGTAAAGATAAAGATTTTTTTATGCTTACTAAAGTTGTATCAATATTAGTTATTATGTTTTTATCACCACCAGGCAAATAGCCTAAATTATATATAGCAAAATCTATTTTCTCAAAAATATATTTATCAATATTTTCATGGCCCTCTTTTATTAGAGTTACCCTATTTGCTAAATTTTCTTCAATTAATTTTTCTTTTGTTATTTTTAATGCTATAGTCTGTATATCAAATCCATAAACTTTTCCTTTCTCTCCTACTAGTTGTGCTAATAATATTGTATCATTTCCATTTCCAACAGTACAATCTAATACTATATCCCCTATTTTCACGTAACCCTTCATTATTTTCTTTGCCAAATCAACTGTATTAATAAAATATTTATAACCCATTTATATCACCACAACAAGATTTATTAAAAAAATCATCAATATTTAAATATAGTTTGTATTTATCTAAAAAATGTTCTTTATTATGTTTGAAACCCTTTTTAAGTAAATATTTGTTATTATAGCTATAATAAATAGTATTAATATCCATATTATGACTTTTAAAAAATATCCCTCTTAGAATAGCATCTCCAAAGTTAGAACCTCTAAAATCTTCATTAACAACAATATATTTTAGAATTCCATAATCATTTTTCAATAATATTTTGCCCACTCCCATAATATCACTTTTATTCTCCAATACATATATTATGCCTTTAGATAAATCATCTTTTATTTCATAGACCTTCAAAATATTATTGATTTTTGAATAGTCATCATTTTCTATTTGACGTAGAGTCAGCATATTTTTACCACTCCCATGTATTATCCATATGTTAATTATAATTGATAGCTGACTAAAAATAAAGCTCAATATAGGATTGAATTTTTATAGAAATTTTATACTTTTAAATAGATTTTAAATATTTAACTTCCCTTTCAGTTAAATGTCTCCATTTACCCAAATCAAGATTTCCAAGTTCTAGCTCAGCTATTGCTACTCTTTTGAGTTTTACTACAGGATGTCTAATATATTCACACATCTTTCTTACTTGTCTTTTTCTACCTTCATGGATTGATATCTCTAATAGTGAAGTATCTTTATATTTTTTAACAATCCTAATATAAGCTTTCGATGTCACTTTTCCATCAATCATTAAACCCTTTCTAAATCTATTTAATTTTTTTGCATTGGGAACTCCTTCTACTAAAGCCAAATATTTTTTCAATATTTCATATCTAGGGTGAGATAATTTAAAAGCTAAGTTTCCATCATTAGTCATAAGTAATAATCCAGAAGTATCTTTATCAAGCCTGCCTATAGGGAAAATTCTTTCATCAATATCATTGATTAAATCTAACACTATTTTGTCGTTATAATGACTTTTTAGTGTTGTAACATATCCTTCAGGCTTGTTTAACATTATATAGATTTTGTTTTTTTCTAGTTTTATGGTTTTATTATTGACCTTGATAATATCGTCATCAGGATTAACTTTTGTTCCTAATTCCCTTACAATCTTATCATTCACTTTTATTTTACCTTGTAGAATAAGTTCCTCAGCTTTTCTCCTAGAGGTTATTCCTGATTGTGCTATATATTTTTGCAATCTCATATATTTATGCCTCCTTGTATTCACTATATTTATTTTAGCCTTTATAGTCTTATTTGTAAAACTAATTCTACTAATTTTATATTGGTTATTATCCTTGGAAATATATTATATAAAGAAAAAAGGCCTAAGGCCTTATTGATTTCTAATCTTCTTAAAGAAATTCCTTATTATACTCAACTTTTCTACATTTTCTTTAGATATAATTTCTCCCTTATGAATAATCTGCCCATCTAAATATATAATTATATCACCAATTTTTTCACCTTTAATAACTGGTGCCTCTATTGTTTCAGGTAAACTCATGTTTATCTTAATCCTTTCAATTTCTTCTTCTCTTAGAGGATACAAAAATGTGTCCTTTGAAATAGCAGATATATAATCTTTTTTTCCATTATAAATAGGAATATTTTTTAAAAATTGTTCTTTTTCACATATTACATAAGTATTAAAATTTTCAAATCCATAATCCATTAATTTATAACAATCATTAAACCAATTATTATCATTTAATACAACTGCTATTAACTGAGTATCATCTCTAGTAGCAGTAGTTACTAAACATCTACCCGATTTTGTTGTATATCCAGTTTTTACTCCATCCCCTCCCTCATATTCCCACAAAGCCTTATTTTTATTATAAAATATACTATTTTTACTTCTATTTGCTATCCAGGATTTACTACTAACTATTTCTTTGAATTTATCTATTTTCATAGCCTCTCCTGTTATTAATGCTAAGTCATATGCAGTAGAATAATGTTTATCCTGATGTAGTCCATGAGGATTTGTAAAATTCGTACTTTCAGCACCTATTTTCTTTGCCTCTTCATTCATCATTTTAACATATTTCTCTTGGTATTCTCCCAAAAAATTTGCTATGGCCATGGCAGAATCATTGCCAGATCTAAGTAATAAGCCATATAATAAATCTTCTAAAGTAATAATCTCTCCTTTTTCTAAGTATATACTAGAACCCTCAATACCCACTGACCTATTATCAATTTCAACTTTATCGGTCAATTCTCCTTTTCCCAATGCTACTAATGCGGTCATTATCTTTGTAGTACTTGCTATTGGTAACTTAATATAAGGATTATAGCTAGCTAATACTCTTTTTGATTTTGCATCAATAAGAATTGCGCTTTGAGCAGATATACCTGGTTTCTCACAATATGAATCTTTGGCTGGGAGTAAAATTAATATTAGGATGATAAATGTGAATTTTATTTTCAAATACAAACCTCCTCTTAAAGAAAGTAATAGAAGCAGAACTCTTCTGCTTCTTATTTAATCTTTTCAGTATTATCCATGCCCACAATATCTTTAGAATTTCCTTTATCTTTGCACATTGACTTTTGGATATTATCAGTTAATTTAGTCATAAAATCAAATAGACTACTTAAGGCAGTATTTCCTTCATCTACAGTTAGTAATTTTATTTGATCATTTCCTGCTACTATAAAACCTACAGGTTGTACTGAAACCCCAGCTCCACTCCCTCCGCCAAAGGGAAGCTTCTCTTCACTATTTCCATCCTCTTTTAAATTTTTGATTTTATTGAATTCACTACCTCCCGATGCAAACCCAAAGGAAATCTTTGATACTGGAATAATAACCAATCCATCTGGTGATTGTACTGGATCTCCAATAATAGTATTTACATCTACCATTTCTTTTAAGCTATTCATTGTAGTTTTCATTAAACCTTCTATTGGATGTTCTGCCACCTTTCTCACCACCTTTTTTTAATTTTAATAGCCAAATCCATACAGTTATAATATAAACCATTCTTATTTTTATTATGCAGTCAAATAAAATATCTAAGTAATTCTCATCAAATATTGGGATAACATTATAATATAAATTTTTAATTTCCTTTTTTGACATCAGAAAACTAGTAATTATACTTTTAAAACACCATAGACTTCCAGAAATTATCCCTACAAAATATGCATCTTTAAAACCTATTTTAGTTTCCCAATTAATCTCTTTAATAACTAGTTTGTTCCAGATAATGTCAACAAACTTTTTGAATCTATTATCATCCTGTATAGATGTTATTCTAGCTATAAACCCAGTATTAACATGTCTGCTCTTTTTTTCCTTGTCAAAAGGATATATTTCAGGTTTTAGTAATCCAAATAGATAAGAGGTTCTTACATTTAATTTACTGTAACCTCCTGTATATTTGTATTCAACTATAAATTCAATTGGTAATATTAAAAGTATTATAATGATAAATAATGTTAAAATTATGAAATATCTCATATTTTCACCTTAATATTTTGGATTTTCTATTATTTATTTTTTCCATAAAAAAGAAGAATAATACAGGTATCTATATTATTCTTCCAAATTTTCATCTTCATCATTGAATTCAAATTCCTTAATAGGCGGTAAATCATCTAAATCTTCTAGTCCAAAATATCTGAGAAATTCATTTGTTGTACCATATATTATCGGTCTACCAGTTCTTTCCAACCTTCCTTTTTCTTCAATCAAATCTTTGTTTAATAAAGTTTCTATTGCTTTATCACATCTTACCCCCCTAATTGCTTCTATTTCATTTCTAGTTACAGGTTGTCTATATGCAATGATTGATAAAGTCTCTAAAGCTGCATTAGAGAGATTCTTGAAGTTTTTTCCCTGGGTTAATTTGTTTATCCAAGGGTGATGCTCTGGCCTAGTTGATAATTGATAATAATTTTCTGTTCTAACTATTTTTAATCCTCTTCTATTATAATTGAATTCATCAATCATCTCATCTAAAATTTCTTTAACCTCATTGGATTCTATTTCTAAAATATCTGATATATCCTTTAATGACAAAGGTTCTCCCCATATAAATAATAATGCTTCAACTATTGCTTTTATCTCTCTCTTATCCATTATCTATACACCTTCTTTACTAATCTTACTAATTGTTATATCCGCAAAATTATCTTCTTGATATATAGAAATATATTTAGTTCTAATCAATTCAAGCAATGATAAAAATGTTATAACTATTTCTTTTTTACTTGGATTTTCACCTAATAAAGTGCTAAATTTAATCTTTTTATTTTCACTTATTGTTTCTTTTATCTTTGTAATGCATTCATCTAAGGTATACTCTTCTTTTTGGATTTCATTTATTTTAATAGAAATGTTCATCTGTTTTCTTTTTTCTATTAAACTATTAAAAGCTTTTACCAATTCTTTCAAATCCATATGTTCTAAATTTTTTTCTTCAGAAATATAATATGAAAAATCTTCTTGAGGCTTATAATACACCTTGTTTTGTGTCTCTTCCATATTACGAAAATCATTTGATACAAGTTTATATTTTTTATATTCAACTAATTTTTTGACCAATTCTAATCTTGGATCTATTTCTTCCATTTGCAGTTGTTCCCCATTATTTTCATTTTTTGATTGTGGTAAAAGCAACTTAGATTTTATCTCCAATAGAGTAGCAGCCATTACTAAGAAATCGCTAGTTATATCTAAATCTAATTCTTCCATTTTCGTTATGTAGTCAATATATTGCTCTGTTATTTCATTAATAGGTATATCATAAATATCAATCTGTGCTTTATCTATTAAATGGAGCAATAAATCCATTGGACCTTCAAAAGTTTCTAATACAATCTTATATTCCATAAAAAAACTCCCATTAAAATATTATTTTAATCAGTATATTCAAACCAAAATCAATAATCGGACTTAAAATTTCATTTATTGTATTTGTTGCAATTAGCAAAATTAATATTATATACAAATATTTTTCATATTTGTAGAAAAGATATTCAAACTTAACTGGTAGCAAACTAGCCAAAACCTTTGAGCCATCTAATGGAGGAAAAGGCAATAAATTAAATATTCCCAGCATAAGATTATACCATGACATTATAAATAAAATATTGATTAGAATATAATTTGAAATAATATTCATAGAGATAATTAAACTAATTAAGATGGCAATTAAAAAATTAGAAAAAGGTCCAGCTAAGGATACAGCTATCATATCTCTTTTTCTATTTTTAAAATTATTGGAGTTTATAGGAACAGGCTTGGCCCATCCAAATTTAAATAATAGTAAAAATACAAAGCCTATTAAATCTAAATGTTTTAAAGGATTTAGAGTTAATCTACCTGCTTCTTTTGCAGTATTATCACCTAATACATATGCTATATAACCATGGGAAAACTCATGTATTACTATTGCTACTAAAAGTCCTGGCAATCGATATAAGAAATCATATTCCATTGTTTTACCTCTTTCCAATTTGAATTACTAGAACCTCGACTTAATAGTCGAGGTTTTATTAATCTTTACTATATTTTATTATGTTTTAATATAAAATACAAATAAATGTTTAAATCATTTATCTATTAAAAAACTTTTTAAGGTTTTCTTAAACGTTTGAAGCAGTCCAGCTTTATCTACGCCAACCTTTGATACTAAATTTATTTTATCTACTTCATTACCATCAAGCTTAATAATCAAATGACCAATTTCCTGCCCTTCTTCTATTGGGCTTTCTAAAAATTCAGGCAATAATATTTCCTTACTGATATTGCCTTCTTTCCCTTTAGATATAAGAATATAACTGTCCCTTTCTAAAATTACTTCTATATATGGAATATTTCCTTTATGAACTTGTACTTTCCCTAATACATCTCCTTTTTTTCCCAAAGTTATAGAATCATAATTTGCAAATCCATAGTCCAATAATCTCATGCTTTCTTCAAATCTAATCTTAGAAGTTTCGCTACCCATTGTAACAGCTATAAGCTGTAAATTCCCTCTTTTAGCTGAGGCTGAAAGACAATACTTTGCCTCTTTAGTTGAGCCTGTTTTAATACCTGTAGTACCTTCATAGTCTTTGATAAGTCGATTTGTATTTACCAAACTCTGTACCTTATCTTTCTTTTTTCCTACAAGAATCTCATCCATATAAACAGTTAGCCAATTATGAATGGATTTATGTTTTAATAGCTCTGCTGACATCAATGCGACATCATATGCAGATACATAGTGATTTTCATCTGGAAGACCTGAAGCATTCATGAAGTTTGAATTTTTCATTCCTAAAGATTTTGCTTTTTCATTCATCATTTGGACAAATATTTCTTCACTTCCTGCTATATGTTCAGCTAATGCCACCGAAGCATCATTTGCAGACCTTATGGTTATAGATTTAAATAGATCTTCAACAGTTTGAATTTCTCCTTCCTCTAGCCATAGTTGACTCCCCCCCATTCCCGATGCATGTGCACTTATTCTTACTTTATCCGATAGATTAATTTTCCCCGTCTCTAAAGCTTCCATACCCAGCAAAAGAGTCATAATTTTGCTAATACTAGCAGGAGGCAGTTTTTCATGAGGGTTTTTTTCATATATAACTTCCCCAGTATTGTAATCCATAAGTATAGCAGATTTAGCATTAATATTTAATTGGTCTTCAGCAAAAGAATTTGATGGTATAGTAAACCAAATTATTAATAGCAGAATTATTGAAATTCTTCTCATATTCACCATATAACCTCCTCAAATATAATGTTTACTTTTATATTGTCCATTAAATCTCTAGTTATACAAACTATTCTTTTAAAGTAATAATATACTATATTCTTTTTCCAAATTGAAATGGCTTATAACTCTAGAGTTATAAGCCATTTAATGTTAATTAATATATATTAATATCATCCTTTGTTACAAGACCGTATATTAATTTTTTTGGTTCATTATTCTTTTCTCCAATTCTATATATACCTTTTAAATCTTCCTCAACTTCTTTGCCTTTTGCTAAGTCATTAGTATGAATGTAAGCCAAGGTATCACCTATATTAACTTTATCATCAATTTTTTTGTTTAACACAATTCCCGCAGAATAATCAATTCTTGAATCCATAGTTTCTCTTCCTGAACCCAATTTTAAAGCACATTTCCCAACTTCTTCAGCATTTAGTGATTTAACAAATCCTTCCTTTTCACTTTTTACTTCAACAATATATTCTGCTTTAGCTAATAGTTCAGGATTTTCAATCTGATTTATATCTCCACCTTGATATTTAACTAGTTGGATTAATTTATTAAAAGCTAATCCAGAATTGATTACCTCTTCTAACAATTTTCTACCTTCATCTTCAGTCTCAACTTTTTTAGCTAACAATAACAATTTTATTCCTAATTCCAGACATAGCTGAAATAAATCTTCTGGTCCATGGCCTTTTAATGTTTCAATAGCCTCTTTTACCTCTAAAGCATTTCCTATAGCCTTACCTAATGGCTCTTCCATATTTGTCACTAAAGCAATAGTTTCTCTGCCATAACCCACTCCTATATCTACCATTTCCTTGGCTAAATTTAATGCCTCTTCAATATTCTTCATAAAAGCACCACTACCTACCTTAACATCTAATATAATGGCGTTAGAACCAATAGCTAGCTTCTTACTCATTATGCTACTTGCTATTAAAGATAAGTTTTCGACTGTAGCGGTAACATCTCTAAGAGAATATAATTTTTTATCAGCTGGTGTTATATTAGCCGTTTGACTACAAATTGAAATATTTAATTCATTTGAATTTCTTAAAAACTCCTCATTATTTAATTCAACTCTAAACCCTTTTATTGATTCTAGTTTGTCTAATGTTCCCCCTGTATGCCCTAATCCCCTGCCTGACATTTTAACAAAAGGTACACCGCAAGCAGCTATCATAGGACCTAAAACTAATGTTACGGTGTCTCCAACTCCTCCCGTTGAGTGTTTGTCAACTTTTAATCCTTTAACACCTGATAAATCAACCCTATCCCCAGAATCAACCATTGCTCTTGTTAAATCAATAGTTTCTCTTTTATTCATCTTATTAAAATAAATTGCCATTAATAGGGCTGAAATTTGATAATCTGGAATCTTTCCATCAGTATAATTATTTATAATGTAATTTATCTCTTCAGTGCTAAGTTCTTCTCCATCCCTTTTTTTCTTTATGATATCATATACTCTCATCTATTTCACTCCAATTAAATTTTCAATAATATCTCCATTACCAATTTTTCAAATTTATCTTTTACCATTAAAGAGGTTTCAATAACTTCTTCATGTTTTAAAGGTTGATCTAATATTCCAGCTGCCATATTAGTTATACAGGATATGCCTAACACTTTAATTCCTTGATGGGCAGCTATTATTACTTCAGGTACAGTAGACATACCTACAGCTGAAGCACCTAGGATTCTGGCTAATTTAACCTCAGCAGGTGTTTCATAGGTTGGTCCTGTGAACCACATATATATACCTTCCTTTAAGGGTATTCCTTGGTCTTTGCCTACACTTTTGGCTATTGATATGAGTTCTTTATCATAAACCTGAGTCATATCGACAAACCTAGGTCCTAAATCATCAAAGTTTTTCCCTATTAAAGGATTTTGCCCTGTAAAATTGATATGATCATTGATAATCATTAAATCCCCAGGGGAAAATTCTTCATCAACGCCGCCTGCAGCATTAGTCACAATTACCTTTTCGATTCCCAGCCCTATCATTACTCTAATAGGAAATACAACGTCCCATAAAGGATATCCTTCATAATAATGGAATCTACCCTGCATAGCGATTACATTTTTACCACCTAATTGACCTAATATAAGTTGTCCTTTGTGCCCCTCTACAGTTGATAATGGAAAATTAGGAATATCCTTATATTCAATAATTGTTGGATTTTCAATCCTATCTCCTAAACTGCCTAATCCTGAACCAAGTACCAATCCTATAGTTGGATTTATTTTTGACTTTCCATTTATGAATCTTATGCCCTCGTTGATTTTTTCCATATAATTCATCTAATCCCTCCTATGCTCTAGGATGTGTCTTTTGATACACATCTTTTAATTCTTTGTTGTTAATTGCAAAAGAATATATTTGAGTAGTAGATATATCTGAATGTCCTAACATTTCTTGAACGGTTTTAATATCTGCACCATTCTGTAGTAAATGGACAGCAAAAGAATGTCTCAAAGTATGGGGAGTTATCTTTTTGTTGATATTTGACTTTTTAGTATATTCTTTAATTATTTTCCAAAATCCTTGCCTAGTTAATCTGTTTCCATTATAATTTAAAAACAATGCTCCTTGCTTTTCATCTTTTAGCACTTCATCCCTATATCTGTGTACATATTTATTTATATGTTTTAATGCAACACTGCCTACAGGTATAATCCTACTATTCTGACTATCTTCTTCTAAAGATAAATATCCTAATTCTAAATTAAGGTTGTCCACATTTAGAGCAATAATTTCTGAAACCCTTATGCCTGTAGCATATAAAAGTTCTAACATTGCTTTATCTCTAACTTCCTTAAAAGTATTGCCTCTTGGTTGAGACAACAATATATCTACTTCATCCTTTGTCAAAATATTAGGAATCTTTCGTTCAGGTTTTGGTGAGCGTAAATTATAAGTAGGGTCTTCTTTAATTAAATTATTATTTAATAAATATTGATAAAAACATCTTATAGAAGCCAAATTTCTTGAAATAGTAGAAGTAGCTTTTCCGTCTTTTTGTAAATACATTAAATATGTAATAACTACTGTTTTATTAACACGAGTAGCATCGTTAATGCCATTTTTAGTTAGATAATCTTTAAATTGAGTTATATCTCTAATATAGGCTTCTAAAGTATTAGAAGTTAAACCTTTTTCATTTTTAATATAATCTATGTATCTATTTAAAATTGATTTTGACATACTGGTTCTCCTTTACTGACTGGTAATGTACTTATTTAGCAGAATTTTTAAATTTTCTTATTAAAAAATATTATTATAAATTATCTGCTAATAATCTTAAAAATA
>NZ_PPXX01000038.1 GCF_021655075.1 Clostridium sp. Cult2 | reverse complement strand
GGTCAGTTTTTCCTGCAGGAATTCCCTGACACCTCGTATTTTAACAGGTGGTATTTTTTTATTCAAATGTGATTTTTATTTATTACAGGAATGCTCCTTATCTGTTGACTCCAATTCTAAAATTATCTTTTCTAATTTATCCGTTAAAACTTTAAAGTCGAAGTCTTCAGCTGCCTTTAATGCATTTTCACAATATTTGTTATATTCTTCTTTAGGCATAATATAGAATTTAAGTATACCTTCTGCTAAAGCTTCTGCTGAACCGCCTTTTACTGTTAATCCACAGTTATATTCTTCTAGCATGTCATATCCACATTCTATATTTGATAAAGTTGGTTTTCCTGAAGCAAAGTACTCGAACATTTTATTAAGACTCAGTCCATATTTGTACAAATAAATATGTTTACCTGTGAATATATTTAAATTAGATTTGCTTAAAATATTTGGAATGCATTTTTTCTCAACTCTACCTTTGAATATCACATTAGAAATGTTATTATCTCGAACATAATTCATCATTTCTTCTTTTTGGTATCCATCACCATAGAGTATTAATTTAATATCCTTAATACCTTTTTCATCTATAATTTCAGCTGCTTCTATCAAAAAATTAAGTGAATTCGCTTGTCCCATTGACCCTGTATAGATGATTTTGAAAGTTTTATCATTATCTAAGTCTGTATCTCTTAAAATGTATGTTTGTTTATTGTTATCATATTCTTCTAAATCTACACCATTGTTAATATATCTTACTTTTGATATATCAAGTCCAATATTATCAACATAGTCTTTACCACCAGGAAAAGTGAAAATTAACTTATCAGCTTTTTTATATATAAATTTTTCTAATTTATATAATATCTTTGCAGGTATACTGTGCTTGCTAATTGCTCCCATAGCAACTAAAGTTTCAGGCCAAAGGTCTCTTGTCTCTGCAATAAATTTTGCATTATATCTTTTTGCAAGTCTGTAGCCTGCAAGCCATGTTAGTGGATGGGGTGAAGAAGCATATATTATATCTGGATTGCAGAATTTTTTTCTAACCTGTATTACTCTTATTGCGTATTCCAACATATTCATTATTCTCTTAACTCCATTACCTTCATAATTAGAGGTCTTTACAAACACAAATGGAACTCCTTCAATCTCCTTTATAATAAATTTACTATTATCATTAATATAATTTATATTTGTCCTATGTATTGCACTTGATGAAAAAATTCGTACATCATATCCTCTTTTTATTAATTCTAAAGCAAATTGAAAATGTCTTGTGTATTTTCCAATTGTAGGTGGCTCACCATAATGATTTATTATCCAAATATTCTTCCTCATCTTTTATCCTTTCCCTATAACTAATAAGCTAAATATTATTTAATCACTTTAAAAATAGTTTCAATAATCAATCTAATATCATAAGCAATAGACATGTTTTCTATGTACTTAACATTAAGCTTTATCTTCTTAGGCATTATTTCATTTATATATGTTTCCTCTGGATTCTTACTTTGTGCAAGTATCAAATCTTCATCCTTATATTCAATTGAAGCAATGTCTGTAATTCCTGGTCTAATTTTTAATATACATCTTTGATTTTCATCATACATTGCCACATATTTGGGGACTTCTGGTCTTGGACCTACAAAGCTCATGTCTCCAATCAAAACATTTATTAGTTGTGGCAATTCATCTACTTTAGATTTTCTTAAGAAATGGCCAGACTTTGTGATACGATTGTCTCCATCAACTGTAAGTTGCATTCCTTTTTTTTCAGCATCTATTATCATAGTCCGGAACTTAAATATCATAAACTCCTTGCCATCTTTACCAACACGTATTTGTCTAAAGAAAACTGTTCCTTTTGATCCTAACTTAATTACGATTGCAATAACAATAAATGCAGGTAATAATATAAGTAACCCGATAAAAGAAACCAAAATATCAAACATCCTTTTAAAAACAAGTTGTATTTTTCGTTTCTCCAATATTTCATCAATCTCTTTTGGTAACAGAATTTCTTTCGAGTCCTTTTTTACTAATACTTCAGACATTAGCGTTCCTCCAAACTATATATAAAGATTTAATATTTATTCTTGAATAATCTCTTTCAACATATCTAATACATACCTCACATGTTCATTTGTTAGCAATGTATGAAGTGGCAAAGTAATTTCATTCTTATACATATCAAAAGCATTAGGATAATCTTTTATATCAAATCCTAATCTCCTATAAGCAGTGTGCATTGGTAGTGGTTTATAATGAACATTTGTGGCTATACCTTTCTCTGCCATTTTTTCTATAACCTTATTTCTATGAGCTTCATCCTTACTAAGAATCCTTACAAGATATAAGTGACCACTCGATGAAAAATCATCACCATGATGCTTTAAAACATCTACATTGCAATCACTTAAACCCTCATCGTACATTCTTATAATTTGTTTTCTTCTTTCCAATATTCCAGAATACCTTTGCAACTGCCCTAACCCTAAAGATGCCGTAATATCAGTCATATTACATTTATAAGCAGGATATACAATATCATATTCCCAAGCTCCTAGTTTAGTTTTAGCTAATGCATCCTTTGACTGACCATGAAGAGATAGTAACATAAATTGTCTATATACTTCCTCACTATCAACGCTAGGAATATCTCTCCAAGTAACTGCTCCACCTTCAGCAGTAGTTAGATTTTTTACTGCATGAAATGAGAAGCATGTAAAATCTGCAACTTCTCCACTTTTTTTCCCTTTGTAAGTGGCACCAAATGAATGAGCAGCATCAGCTAACACAATTACTCTACCAATAGCTTCCTGTATTTTGTTCGATGGATGAAATAAATTTTTTTTGCTATTTACTACTTGAAGTATCTTGTCATAATCACACATGACTCCGCCAATATCCACAGGAATAATAGCTTTTGTCTTCTTAGTAATTGCTTGTCCTAACTTTTCATAATCCATTTGAAAGGAATCTTCAGCTGTGTCTACTAATACTATCTTGGCTCCAACATGATTTATAACACTTGCTGAAGCTGTATATGTATATGCAGAAGTTATAACTTCATCTCCTTCACCAATACCTAAATATCTAAGAGTCATTTCCATAGCTGACGTAGCTGAATTTAAACATACTGCTTTAGGTGTATTTGTATATTCTGCTATTTTATTTTCAAATAATTTGGTTTTCGGTCCAGTTGTTAACCAACCTGATTTTAACGTTTCTACAACTTCATTTATTTCTAATTCTGAAATATCTGGAGGAGAAAATGGTATTTTCATATTAATCACCTTTCAATCTAACTTTCTACAAAATATTACTAATCATTAAAACTCCAATAATACCACCGTTCAAACATACTTCCTTGCAATGTTACTAGTTTTGTCTATCCTGCCAAACACCTTAAAGTAATGCTGCAACTAAATTTCATATTATTCTAATGGTGCAATTTGTTAGCATGGAAAATCCAGCATGTTAATCTTAAGCTACACACTAAAAAACCTCTTCACCCTATCCATTGGATACTCCATCTCTTTCAATCTGTCAACAATAGCATCTTCGAATGTATAAGATGTAATAACAATAGCATCATGCTTGTACTTCTTAATCTCTTCCCTAGCTATTACCTTATAGCCTAACATGGCTTCCCCTTGTTTATCTTTGTCATCATCTACTATTGCTATAACATTTAACGAAGATAGTTCCTTATCCCTAATTACCCCTATGATAGTTTCTGCTACTTCTCCTGCGCCGTATAATAATATGTTTTCATATCCTTTATCCATAATACTTTGAATAAAGTTTTCTACATTTTCTTTTGCTAATTGATAAAGTTTCATTAATTCTTGCAAATAACTAATACTTAGGTAATTTTTTCTCTGTACTCCTTTTGGGGTAATTAAGTATTTTACTGTTTTTGCTGATATATATTCTCTTTTCATATATCCTTTCTGTTCATATTCCTCAATATAAACATTTATCATGGATGGTGCTGCATTAGCTACTCTAGCTAGTTCTTTTTGTGTAACGTCTGAATTTTTTTCAATATATTCTAATATAACCAATTCCTTAAGCTGAGGAGTAGGAATGAAAAAATTACTTTTCTTTATTGTATTGATATTAATCACGCCCAATCGTTCGTTCGTTGACCGACTGATTTAAATATACCATATGTTTAGACATGAATCAATAGAATTTTACAACAAAATTCTTGTAAACGAGAGACTGATATTATTAAATTATTAAATAATTACTGATTATTTTCATTTGTATAAAAGGTAAACGTTGCTATTATCTGATTTTATTATTATAATATTATCTGGACAACCTTTGTTTTGAATTGGGGGTAGCATATGAATAGACGGGGAGAACCAGAAAATAAAAAAATAATATTTATTGGAATGAGGGTTATTAAGACAATTATTGCTGTTCATATATGTTTTCTAATAGGTATGATTAGAAAATCCCTTCCTTTTTATTCTGCAATAGCTGCAATATTATGTATGCAAAACGACCAGACAAACAGCTTAAAAGTTGGACTAAATAGAATGAAAGGTACTCTAATAGGGGGATTATATGGATTTTTAGCTATAATGTTGATAAAATATATAAATATAGAATTGTATAGTTATATTCACTATTTAATTCTATCTTTATTTTTAATACCTATAATATATACTAATGTTCATTTACAATCTAGTAGTTCTACTTATATTAGTTGCGTAGTTTTTCTAAGTATAACCGTCTCACATGGGGCGGATGTATCACCTTTATTATTTGCAGTAAATAGAGTAGTAGAGACATTAATTGGTATTGTAGTTTCCATTGGTATAAATGTAATTATGTAATCTTTAATAAAGGCTTAAGTGTTTAGTTAACACCTAAGCCTTGTTTATATTAATATAAGCCATATTGTTCCTTAATTATCTCATAAAGCCCTGCTTTCTCTAAAGTCTCAATTGGAGCTAAGAATGTTACTGTAACCGTTCCAGGAGCTCTTCCTATTTCAATAGCACCATTTATTGTAGCTCTATTTTTAACTTCAGGGACAGTTAAACCTAATACTTCTGAGGCTCTTTGAAGTCCATTATCTATTGCTTCATTTAAATTAACACCTGTTCCTACGAAACTAATAGGAGCAGTTTTTTCTAATTCTTCAACTCCCCATTTATTCCCTAATTCAGCTGCTATCTTCATTTCTTCTGTACTTATAGGTTTTGCTAAATAAGGTAAATCTTCTTCTACAGGAATTATAATAGGTCCATCGATATTTAAATTTTTTAGTATCTTAACTTTTAACGTAACCACTGCAGATATGTCTGCAGTATGACCTGCTATTTCTCCATCACCTTGCATTGCATGGGCATCTCCTACATAAACTCCCCCACCTTTAACTTTGACTGGAGCAATTACTATAGCCCCTTCTCTAATCTTATTGATATCCATGTGCCCATCAGTTTTATGTTTTTGTAATTCTTCTTCCGTTATTCCATATTCATGAGGTGCACCTACTAAAAAAGAACCAAAATCTCCTGCATTATGAGAATCTGGCATAGGTATAGAAGGTGTAGTTCCCAATTGCCCTAGAAAAGGTCTTAGCCTTGACACATTGCCTACAATATCATGGGGAGCAAAGTTTACTATTGGGTTTTGGACTGAATTATCTGGAATACTCATATAATCTTTTGCATTTTTAGCAGCTTCATATGCTCCTTCTTTATTTAATGTTACTCCTACCTTTTTATTTTCATCAAATGCTATAGTGTAGCCATTACTAAATTGAAAAGGTGAAATCTCTTCATTGCATTTTTCACACCTAACAGATTCATATCCTATTCCTTCTAGTTTTGTTACAGGGTTGGTTGTACCACAGTAAGGACATATTCCAGCAACAAAAGGGTCTCCTATGAAGTTCTTGTCTATAGTTTCATCATTACCAGAAGCAACAACAGATGAAGTTGCCTTTATTGTTTCAATATATATAGCAATTGCATCTCCTACTTCTGCCCCTTCAACAAAAACAGGTACTGTTACTTCATGGCCCCCTCTTAATTCTGGAGTTATCATAGGCCCCCAACAACCAGGAGCAGTATTGGCTACTATAGTGCCGCCATCTTTAACTGGACCTAACATATCCTTATTCGGGTCGAGAATCCCATTGGTGAAGTCATTGACAAAAACAGTTTGCTTAACCAAAACAAATTCCCCCTTTAAACTTTACATTATATAATTAATAGCCTAATCATATCTTCTCATTCTTTTATATTAGGCTCCTTATTTAGATATATACCCAGAATTTACATTTAATACTATCAAAAATACAAAGAAGCCTCTCCTATATTCCTGCCTTCATCTATCAGATGAATATGTAAAAAGTTCCTATCTTTTTCTAGAAGTTCAGTAGGATATGAAATTTGCATAAGATATGCAGTAATATTACCATCTCCTATAAATTCTTTTACTTTATTCAAAAGATAGACTTTTAGGGCATTTCCATTTACCGACACATGTATCATGTCAGATGTAAGAACTGGTGCAATATCTTTTTCCCCTATCTTATATTTTATTAGACTCATAGGTCGAAAATATACAGTTAAAGCAGGATAGGCACCCTTTATAGTAAAACAGTGCAATCCATATATTTTCTTCATTTAATATCACCCCTCCTTTCCCAATCTTTTATTATTCTATTACAATTCTTAGCATACATATTCTACATTTTGTTTTAAAGTCCTTCTAATAAAAAAGCAACCCCTGTAATCTAATGATTACAGGGGTTTTTAATGGTGTACCTATAGGGACTCGAACCCTAAGCCTCCTGATTCGTAGTCAGGCACTCTATCCAGTTGAGCTATAGGTACAATATGAAATTATTATGGAGGCGGCACCCAGATTTGAACTGGGGAATAAAGGTTTTGCAGACCTCTGCCTTACCACTTGGCTATGCCGCCATTCTGTATATATTAATGGAGCGGGTGAAGGGAATCGGACCCTCGCAACCAGCTTGGAAGGCTGGGGCTCTACCACTGAGCTACACCCGCATGTACTTTCAATTTAAATTTATAATACTCAGAAACAAGGAGTTTCTGAGTTGCAATAATCAATAGTGGAGCGGAAGACGGGATTCGAACCCGCGGCCCTCGCCTTGGCAAGGCGATGCTCTACCACTGAGCCACTTCCGCATATATGGTGGAGGAGACTGGATTCGAACCAGTGAAGGCTTAGCCAACGGATTTACAGTCCGTCCCCTTTAGCCAACTCGGGAACTCCTCCATATCATTTAATGGAGCTGGTGAGAGGACTTGAACCCCCAACCTACTGATTACAAGTCAGTTGCTCTGCCAATTGAGCTACACCAGCATAAATATTAAATTA
>NZ_PPXX01000037.1 GCF_021655075.1 Clostridium sp. Cult2 | reverse complement strand
CCTGAATTATCAGCAACTTTTATTCGGCTTTCGGTTTGAATCATTAGAATACCTCCTTTCCAGGCATAAGGACTATTTTGCTTTTTCTATTATATTTACAAGTCTCCAACATTTATCTTTGCTTAATGGCCTAGTTTCCATTATTTTTACTACATCGCCGATTTTACACTCATTGTTTTCATCATGTGCTTTAAATTTAGTAGTTCTTTTTATCTGTTTTTTATATAAAGGGTGGGTTACAAATGTTTCAACAGCAACCACTATTGTTTTATCCATTTTATCACTTACAACATAACCTACTCTCGTTTTACGGTTTCCTCTATCCATAGTGAGGTTAAACCTCCTTTCCTATACCTAATTCTCGTTCTCTAACGATGGTTTTTACACGGGCAATATCTTTTCTAACTGCTTTAATTCTCATAGGGTTATCTAATTGGCCTGTGGCCAATTGAAATCGTAGATTAAACAATTCGTTTTTTAAATCCAATAATCTCGCATTTAATTCTTGATCTGTCATTTGGCGAATTTCTTTAGCCTTCATTAGCTTCACCACCCTTTTCTTCTCCATCTTCACGAGTAACAAATTTAGTCTTTATAGGCAATTTATGTGCTGCCAATCTCATAGCTTCTCTTGCTATTTCCTCTGATACTCCACCCATTTCAAATAATATTCTTCCTGGTTTCACAACTGCTACCCAATATTCTGGAGATCCTTTACCAGAACCCATACGAGTTTCAGCTGGTTTTTCAGTAACTGGCTTATCTGGAAATACTTTTATCCAAATATTACCGCCTCTCTTTATGGATCTTGTCATAGCACGTCTAGCTGCTTCTATTTGATTTGAAGTTATCCATGCTGGTTCAAGAGCTTGCAGTCCATATTCACCATAGGTTATCTTGTTACCTCTAGTAGCATTTCCTTTCATTCTTCCTCTATGAACT
>NZ_PPXX01000036.1 GCF_021655075.1 Clostridium sp. Cult2 | reverse complement strand
ATTGGTTTATTAGGTGTGCATTTTTTTATTATTAGTTTTTCAAAAAATATTTAATATTATTTTGCTAAAATCTATTGACTTTAATTAGCTGGTCTTATTATATTAGACACAAAATCCTTTTTTCCTCCATTTTATAAAAATAAAAGAAAAAAAGCCACTCCTAAAGGAATGGCTTTAATTATGAACTAATTAAAATATTAAATGGGCAGCTATGGCTATAATAGGTAAAGTTATAATTGTTCTCTCAATAAATATAATGAACAACTCTCCTAAGGATACAGGAATCCTTGACCCTAATATAACTGCTCCAACTTCTGATAGATAAACTAATTGGGTTATGGATACTGTAGCTACAACAAATCGAGTCATTTCATTAGGAATGCTGGCTCCTATAACCGAAGGTAAAAACATGTCTGCAAATCCTACTACCATGGTCTTAGAAGCTTCTACTGCATAAGGAATTTTGAATAATTTTAGTATGGGAATAAAAGGCATTCCTAACCAGTCAAATATAGGTGTAGCTTCTGCAATTATTAGAGCTATAGTACCAAAAGCCATTATTACAGGTAGTACTCCCAGCCACATATCTAAAACGGTTTTAAATCCATTAGTAACAAAATTCTTAACATTTCCGCTTTCTTCTGCCCTCTTTACTGCAAGATAAGTACCCCATTGAGCTGTTGTAAATCCTTCTGGAACATCCTCTCCCACATCCATCTTTTCTCCTGTATAATAGGTATCCTTCTTCCTAGATAGAGGTGGTATTCTAGGCATTATAATAGCTGCAACTACCCCAGCAATAACTACTGTTAGATAATACGGTCCAAATAAATGAGCTAAATCAACTTGATTTAGTACCACCAAACTAAAGGTAATGGATACAACTGAGAAGGTAGTAGCAATAATAGAAGCTTCCTTTGTAGTATAATATCCATCCTCATATTGTTTGTTAGTCAATGCTACACCAATAGTTCCATCGCCAACAAAAGAAGCCATACAGTCAATAGATGAACGTCCTGGTAATTTAAATACTGGCCTCATCAAAGGAGTAAGCAATGCACCTACAAACTCTAATAGTCCAAAATCCGTTAAAAATGGTAATAAAAATCCTGCAAATAAGAATATAGAGAACAATCCTAGTATTAAATCATGAAGTATTAAACCACCAGTATCTTCAGACCAAATCCACTCAGGACCTATTTCTAAGTAAACCAATATACTAAGCACCACTCCAATTATTCTTGTTGCAAGCCAAAAATTAGATACATCAAATATTGATTTTAAAAATTCACTCTCTTCGATAAAAGCAGGTTTAGAAGTTTTATAAACTATAGTCATAATTCCGGTTAAAGCTATAATAATTACAATAATGGTAGGTAGAATAGATTCTAATAAGCCTGTTAGCCCTCCTGCCAATAAAGCAACTAAAATAGTTGTGTCGCCTTCATATTTAAAAGGAAACATTAACAGCAATACCCCTATAATTGAAGGCACGATAAACTTTAAATAATCACCAGCAGTAAACTTCTGCTTTTCATAGGAATTACCCATATGCATATATACCTCCTTTTTGTTTATTTTACTTCCTCTAAATCACCAATTCCCTCCTTTATACATATATTTGTTAAAAATAATATGATAATTATTATACAGAATGTTACTAAATATATATTATAAGGGAATTTGTAATAAAAGTCAAAATATTTTCAATTTTCCACTTTTGAGGAATCCTGTAAAAAAAGGAAACCAATCCTAATGGATTGGTTTAGTTTGTATATTTATTTAATAGGTTTATCATTAAATCCTCATCTATATTTCCACCGGTAATGACTACAGCTACATTTTTTCCCTTACACATGGAGTAGTTCCTTCTAATAGCTGCAATGCCGATGGCTCCTGCTGGTTCACTAATTATCTTCTCCTTCTTCATTAAAAAGGATACTGCTTTACCAATAGCTTCTTCATCTACTACTATTATGTCATCAATACATTCATCTGCCATTTTATATGGAATATAACCTATTCCACCAACTAGAGCGTCACAGATGGAAGGTTCAGTAGGAAAGGTTTCATAAAATATATTATCCTTTAGGGACTGGACCATAGCAGGGCAAGCTGCAGTTTGAAGTCCAATAACCTTAATACCTGGTTTCATATGTTTTGCAGCAATACTAATACCTGTAATTATTCCTCCACCACCAATAGGTACAAGGATTGTGTCTATTGATGGCTGTTGCTCCAATATTTCTAGTCCTATGGTGCCTTGACCAGCTATTACTTCCTCATCAGAGCAGGGGTCTACAAATATACTACCCTTATCCTTTATCAGTTCTAATCCAATTTCATGGGCTTCATCGTAGTTTTCACCAACTCCAACTACATTAGCTCCAAAGTACTTTATCTTTTCCACCTTACTCTTTGGAGTAGTTTTAGGTACATAAACAGTTACATTTTTTATACCCAATAGATTGGAAGCATAGCTAAGGGCTGCCCCATGATTCCCGGAAGATATAGCCACAACACCTTTTTCTATATCTTGAGGACTAAGGCTTGTAAGTTTACTCAAAGCTCCCCTAAGCTTAGCACATTTCATACCCTGTTGATTTTCCAATTTAAGATAGATATTGGTATCTTCATCACTTAAATAGATAGATTTATCCAAGGAGGTTTTATAGATATATTTATCTATTCTTTCCCTTGCCATTATCACATCTTTATAACTAATGGTCATTTACTCTCACTTCCTTCAAAATAATATCCCAGTTAGAGGGAAAATATTACAGTGAAAATATATCACTATCTGGTATAATACTTATTTTTCTTAAGAAATTTTTTATATAAAAACACTCCTGCTAAAAATCCAAATATATGAGCCCACCAGGCTACTCCACCCATAACGCCAGTAATACCTGAGCGAAGTTGACTAACGAACCATATGAGTAAAAAGATAGGAGCTGGTACTCGTATGAAAAATGGAATAAATGGAATTAAAGTTAATATTCTAGAATGGGGAAACATTATGAAATAAGCCCCCATGACTCCAGCAATTGCTCCAGAAGCTCCCACTGTTGGTACATTTGACATGGGATTAAATATTAAATGGGCAAAGCCAGCTATTAAACCAGTTAATAAATAGAAAATAATAAAACGAAAAGAACCCATTCGTTCTTCTACATTATCGCCAAATAACCATAAGGACCACATATTACTAATAATATGAAGTATATTCCCATGGATAAACATACTAGTAAATAGTGGAATATAGGATTCATAATTAGTTAACCCACTAATAAATCGTGAAGGTATAAAAGCATATTTATATATCATATCTAAAGCTTGATCATAAGGCAATTTTATCTGATTTACAAATACAATAATATTCAAAGCTATAATCGATAAAGTAGCAATTGGAACTTTTCGACTTGGTGCTGTATCTCTAAGTGGAAGCATATTATCCCCTACTTTCTAAATCTATTTACTCTATTATAACAAAAATAATTCAAAAAAGAACCAATTCCTAAGCACAGGTTCCTTTATTACTTACAATAAGTCAATAAGTTGGCCTTACCAGGCACTCCCAACTAATGCCTCCACTTTGTTACGGCAGAAATTAAGGTTGGTGCTGAGGATAATCAATGTTTTTTGTTGATTTACAATATCCATTAATAAATATATAATATATATATTACATTTAACGTGAGAGGAGCATTAGAATGAAAAAATTTGGAATAGTGTTACTTATAATGATCGTTCTACTGGGTCAGGCTTCAACTGTAGCCTATGGAGAAAATGTATCCGCAAATATTATGGATGAAAAATATGAATTACTTAAAGAAGAAAATTTAAGACTAAGAGATGAAATATTAAAGCTAAGAAATCAGCTGAGTGAAAAAGAAGCAGAAAAAATTCCAGTGCTCATGTATCATCATCTACTTAAACAAGAGGATATAGAAAAATATAATTGGTCTAAAAATAGTAGTGTTTTATCCGTAGAAACCTTTGAAAAACAGATGGATTATCTATATGAAAATGGATTCTATACTGCTACATTAGATGAATTACAATCCTTTATTGATGGAGAAATCATTTTACCAGAAAAATCTGTAGTCATCACCTTTGATGATGGCTATTATAGTAATGCTCTATATGCTTATCCTATAATGAAAAAATATAATTTTAGAGGAACCATATTCATGTTAGGATATAGGGTAGATAATATCCAAGCTCTCTTTGACCCTAGTGATACCCAATCTTTAAGTGTAAATGAAACATATAAATATGAAGATGTATTTGACTATGAAAGCCATACATATGAGCTCCATGATGAAGATGAAAATGGTGAAAAGTTAATTATATCTTCTGATAAAGAAACTATTATTAATGATTTAATAAAAAGCAAAGAATTACTAAATGCAAAATACTTTGCCTACCCCTATGGTGCATATGATGAAAATACTATTGAATATTTGAAACAGACTGGATATGAAATGGCTTTTACTATTGAACCTGGATATGTAACCAAGGATTTGGATAAATATGAACTGACTAGGTTTTCAATTTCTCCTAATACACCTTTAAGCAGGTTTAAAAGAATAGTAAATGGGATTTATGAATAGATAATTTAAAAAAGGAGAGACTGTAATAAATTTTGTGCTTTAAGTAAGTTTGATTACTCTAATCTGACAAGAAAATTTAGATTTAATTTAGATAATAATTTTTCAAATTTGATACTTTAGTTTTAGTTTGCCAAAATTATAGGGAAATATACATAAATTC
>NZ_PPXX01000035.1 GCF_021655075.1 Clostridium sp. Cult2 | reverse complement strand
TATACTATCTATATTTTAGCTATTTTAAAGGGTCAAAAAACGGTGTCTTTTCACCGATTTTGACCCAAATTTTGTTCTTCAACCACTAATTGTTTTCTAACTTCTTTAAAGTAAAGAATGATAAGATTATTGTAATAATATATACTAATGCAAAAATAGAGCCAGAAACTATGTCTATAGGGTATGGAGAAAAACCTCTTCTAAAAACAAATGCAATAATTAAAGAAATTGGCATAAACAACCCAATTATTATATTAAGCCAATTAATAATAAAAGGCGCCTTTGATTGAAATATTAGTTTGGCTATAAAGTAAGCTGCAACACCAACTACTTGAATTATCATTGATCCCCAGATAACTTCTGCAGATTGTTCTGTATACCAACTGCCAAATGCTGCAAAAAGTCCGATTGCTAAAAATGCAGTTGAAGCTATATACAATATTTGACTGGTATTAAAGTTTTTGTTCTCTGATTGTTTTTGGGGTTCAATCCCCTTTAGAATATAATCTGTTGTAACCCCAAAGTACTCACTCATTATGATTACTCTGTCTAAATCTGGTACACTTTGTTCACTCTCCCATTTAGATACTGCTTGACGAGAAACCCCTACCTTATCAGCAAGCTCCTCTTGAGATATGCCCTTGTTTTTTCTTAAGCTCTGTATTCTGTCCGCAATATTCATAACAACACTCCTCTACTATTTTTGGTATTGTCATAATAACATTAACGCTGGTTGCATAGCTACCAAACCCACTTGGTTTTTTGTCAACTGACAGTTGCAATTCTTAATAATACTGCTCTTAAGCAATATTACTGATGTTTGACATATTATTTTCTTCTTTTTTACCCTTAAAATTTTTAGTAGGATAATCATACAGCAAAATATAATTATATCGAATATAGGAAACTTAATTATCTCCACAATCTCCATTGATACTCAAGCAAAATACCGACTTAATATCATAGCTGTCAATGCAATCTATTGATTATACCTGATATTGAAGGTTTATTCGTACTTTATTGTATATCCATTTGGTTTTCTTTTCTTCAGTCACTCTCTTCAACTGATTTCATATATTCTTTATAGTTCGTCACTTTTTATCCTCCAGTACCAATGTTTAGATAACCCCAAAACAATTCGGAAGTTCAATCCAATCCATCAAGGGACTTACACGATAGTCTACAGAACCGTTAGTTTATTATATCATATACACTTTTGCAAATGAACTTACAATCCGTTTGCAATTTAATACTTTCCAATTTTGTATATAAAAAGACATGAAAGCCTTTACTCTCATGTCTATAATTCTAACTCTTTTTCTATACGACCTTTTCTAAATACACAATACCCTCCTTTTGCTTCATATGTCTCTAAAGTATAACATCCAAATTTTTATTAAGCATTTCCATATCCTTTAGATGCTGTTCCCACCAAAAATCTCCACATATTGCAGTAGCCATTGGTTTGCCTTGCCATTCAAATATTCGAAATGCTTTACCTTCTGAATATCGAGGGTCTGACCAATTTGATTTCCATCCTTAAAAGGATGAATAAATACAATTTTTTTATGAAAAAGTGCTGCAAATTCTACTGGATGATAGATTTTTCTTTCTGTTTTTATCCATTTGCATAAATCCTCTATTTCACCTTGAATATTCTCTACTTTAGTTACTGGGTAATTAGAACCTGTGATAAATACATTAAAATCATTGTTAATTCTTTCATTGCCTTTTCAGGAATTGTTTTATCCATTTTAAAAACCTCACTTTACCATGAAATTCTTACAATACTTTTAAAAATGTTTTATAACTATAGCATCATTTTATTAGAAACTTTGGTGGCACTCCAGCCAAGACTCTTTGCCCATGCACGAACGATAGATGCCTCTTCTTTATCTTCCCCTTCATAAATAGTTCCTAAGAAATCAGCAAATCCACCTAGCCCACCAACATCATCAAGTACAGATACACCTACTTTATTAAGGCAAACTGGCTTATGCCTATCCAATACGGTATATTCTGCCTCTTCAAGTTCATACTTATCAATAATATTGTTATTAAGAAGATCTTCACAATCTTTATATTTGGTTATCTTCACTATCCAATTATCTCCAAAGTCATAATTATAAATAAGTTCTTTAGTTACAGGGAACCATCCTTCTAAGTTAATATCTTCACCTTGAGCTGCAATAACCTTATTGACTTCTAATCGTTCCAATAAACTTTCAGTACCACCATCAATCATAATTGATGAATTCATCTCTTCAAGGGTTAGATTAATTAATGGAGCCCTTTTTATTATTCTTATTTCAGCATTTTTATCCTGTTCTTTTCGTTTCATATAATCACTAAAGGATTCTCTAACCTCAAACATTTTAAAACGGTCAAGAAGGTTTTGAATATTTTGTCTTGCTACTTCGGGATGTTCCATAGTTCCTCCATATATATAAGGACCGGTATATTTTTTCCTAAGCCAAACTTTAAAACTACCTCTCTCATAATCATCATCCCAGAAAACATCTTCTTCCACTTCAGATGGAGGTTGAAATAATATACCTACTAAATCTGACCAACCCTTAACAGTACCTCCTGTCAACTTATTATATAATCCCTTTGGTAGATAAAAACTACGCAAGTGTGAGTTTTGCCATCCAAATAGTCTTTGAATTGTATAGTGTAGATTATGAAGTGGCATATCTGAAGGTACAAGAATATCTCTAGTTATTGACTCTCCGCTAGTAGATTCACCATATCTTATTAACATTCTTTTCTGATAATCCGATAAGTAATCATCTCTCAATTCTAAATGAAGACGTACTGGAGTAATTTCATTTTTTATTGAACTTATATTGTTTTTCATTTTCTGCTTGTTTATGTTAATCTAAAAGTAGGCCACCATTTCAGTTGAAAACTGGTCCACCTTTAAAATATAATACCCCTATGAATAACTTTTTAGGGGGAGATG
>NZ_PPXX01000034.1 GCF_021655075.1 Clostridium sp. Cult2 | reverse complement strand
GCGATGGCTACCATTAATCCATATATTTAAAATTTTCTAGGTCCTTTTTAGCTTAATTTTTTTATTTTATTTTTTCATAGGTTACTTTACACTATCAAATTGTCTACATATATTATCGACAGTATTAAATAAATATTAACGATTATATTTCGTATTTTTATCCTAACAGTTTAAGGTTTATTAATAGTATGCATAACAATACTATGAAATCTTTTGATTAGTTGTTAACTATCAATTTTCAACATCAGCTTTCATATTATTAACTATTTCAAGAATGGATTGCTGTATAGCATAGCATCCACCAATTATGGAAGCAACCATCCTTTTTTGAATTGTTACATTCGTCTTTAAAGTCTCGCTTGTTAATTGATTTCCCAACATCCTTACTTTACTGGCTGCCATCATTAATGGGGCTTGAAAAAATGTCCTTGTTATATCATTACCTAATATAAAATTTTCTAATTTGGAGGCTTTATTCAATACCTTCATTATCTTCTCCATATCATTATTGCTTAATTTCTTTTTATCTTTTATAGTTTTCTTTTCTAAATTATTTAATCTGAGAATTTGAAGACCTGCTTCTGTTCTAATTTCATCAAATGTTTTAAATAACTTTTCTATTTCTTCTATAGCTATATTATACTTATCTATATTAAATTTTCCTTCCTGTATTATATCATTTAATCTAGAAATTTCTTTAAGACAATATTTGTCTATCACTTCTCTAAGAGTCATAAGTTTAGTACCATTTATTAAAGCCCCACCTTCTGTAGCATCTATGTATTCTCTTCCGCTATTGTCCTCTGCGACTTGGATTTCATACCACGTTAAAAAATTCTTAAATGCAGCATTTGTAGGTAATGTTTCCCCGTTTACTCCTTTTACATAAACAACATCTGGCTTCTTTTTAATATTAATTTCATCTCTAACTTCCACATCTTTAGAGTGCGTCACTCCGTCAGCTGTATATGATAAATCTTGACCTATAAATACAATAGGATTTGCGCCAACATATTGTGAAAAAGCAAATGCCACATGGGCACAAGAAGTTCCCATTGTTAACAATCTATTTTCCTTTAAAATATCATTATTTATCCATTCATTTATCTTTTCTCCTCGCTTTAAGCAAAGTAGTTTTTTATTATCCTTCATTGCATTCAATACTTCTTTTCTAACTACGGGTGGTCCAATAAAAACTATTCTATTATCAATATCTTTATCTTTATAAAACTTCTCATATGTTGCCATCCCTCTTTCAATACTAACGACCGCATCTGGTACAATATCGTTGTTTTTCAATGTTGTTAATACTGCATCTGTTGCAATAATAAGGGCCTTGCCCTCGGATTTTTTCAGCTTAGAGATATTTTTATCTAATGAAGGACCTGCTGATACTATAATGGCAGGAATATCTTTATATTTGTCCTTAACGTATTCTATACTAGGACTTTCTATAAGTTCTTTCATATTTTCAAAATTATTTTCTATGCCTATAATAGTATCATCCATATCATTTCCTAATATAAAAAATGCATGTTCTATTGCGTCCATGAATTTTTCATTCATATCATGAATCCATCTCCCATAAATCTTGTCATAAGAAGGTAAAATAACGTAAGTCAAATTTCCTAAAAGAGGCATTGTGTTAAAAGCAAATATGCTATTATTGAAACGAGTCAATATTTCATCTTCATCTCCAAAAAAGAAAAATATATTTCCATTGGCTATTTCTGAAAAATCTTCATAATTTAAATAAGTCGATATAATATCCCAATTTTTTTCTATTACAAAGATAAAGCTTCTGCTACTAATTTTATTTTTTAATTCTTTTATGTGATACCCTAGCCCTAATCCATAAACTAAATAGATAGCATCCTTATTGCAATCAATATCTTCTAATGTAATACCAGTTTCTCTTTGTATATTGTATTTGCTATGAATATATATCCTTTTATTATCCTTGGTAGAATATCTATAGGTATGTAAACTATCCTTTGTTTCTTCTATTTCTAAAGGTTTTACTATTTTTGAATCATCGTATCCTAATACTTTCAGAATCTCTAAATTATTAATTAATATTTCTTCATTCATTTTATCAACCTTTCATAATATGATTTCATATATATTATCGGTTATTTAGCAAAAATGTTTAAAAACCGAGGAAACTTTCCTCGGTTTTTAAACATTTTTATATTTAATTATCTTAATAATTGAAGCACTGTTTGAGGTGCTTGGTTTGCTTGCGGACCATCAAATAGCTTTCACTATCTGCCAGACTATATCTTCAACCATATAATGGTTGTTGGGTACTTCGAGGCCACCTCTGCCCCTATGGATTTCATCACCATGCAATTGTTTTTTGCTTAGGTGGTACATCCTAGTCGTTGAACCTTCTCCAATCTTTCGATACAGGAGCTCGGCTGCTGATTATCCATTGTTTAATCTCTACTACTTTTCAACCTTTCACGCTTGTTGTTTCCAACTACGTTGTAGGGAGTAGAGCTTTAGGAAGTTCCAGCAATTCACCCAATTTGCGATTAGAAATTACTCTCTAATGGACCCGTAAATTCATTCCTCATATTATCTTAATAATTGAAGTACTCCTTGTGGAAGTGAATTTGCTTGAGCCAACATAGCTGTTGCTGCTTGTTGTAGTATGTTTTGTTTTGTGAATTCCATCATTTCTTTTGCCATATCTACGTCTCTGATTCTTGATTCTGCTGCTTGTAAGTTTTCTGCTGATGTATCTAAATTCTTTATTGTATGTTCTAATCTGTTTTGATATGCGCCAAGTTTTGATCTTTCAGCTGATACTGTTTCCAAAGCATTATTAATAGTTGTGATAGCCCCATCTGCTTTAGATTGAGAATTGATATCTATACCAAATGTTATTGCAGTTGTAGCAGTAAGTGCACTATCCATTGCTCGGAACAATTCAGTTGTAGCAGTGGCCCCTGTTGAATTTGCTACATAATATCCAGCAACTTTTGCTGTTTCACTAGCAGTTCCAATAGTGCCTCCCACTGAAACAAATTTAGCCTTTACAGTAGCACCCGTTGATTGGCTAACTGTCAAGTTACTACTAGAAACATAAAGTTCCTGACCTGCTTTTAAAGCTATTGCATCCATTGCTCCTATACTTAACTTAATGTTTTGTCCTTCATTTGCACCAATATGAAATACCCCATCTTCAAAATTACCATCTAATAGCTTTTGTGTATTAAATTCAGTTGTTTCTGCAATCCTTGTAAGTTCTTGGGCTAATTGATCAACCTCTGATTGAAGTGCTCCACGATCTACCTCAACATTAGTATCATTAGCTGATTGTACTGCTAATTCTCTCATTCTTTGAAGAATAGCATGTGACTCTGTTAATGCACCTTCAGCTGTTTGTATAAGCGAAATACTATCTTGAGCGTTCTTTGAAGCCATATTTAGACCTCTTACTTGTGCTCTCATCTTTTCTGATATTGCTAATCCTGCTGCGTCATCTCCTGCTCTGTTGATTCTAAATCCTGATGATAATTTTTCTAATGATTTTGATGTTGCTGTGTTGTTGATTCCTAGTTGTCTATGAGTGTTCATAGCCATAATGTTGTTGTTGATTCTCATTATTATTCCTCCTTGAATTTTTGTATTTGGCATCCATGCCTAAATTTAACCTTTGGCCAAAGGTTTTTGTTACTCATAATTATTATCGACTACTTGTCCAATTACTTTAATGCTTTTTAAAGTAATTTTACTTGAAACTAAGATTCTTCACTACGTTCAGAATGACAGAATTGGTTGTAGTTTACAATTCATAATTCAACATTTGAGGCTTTGCCTCATCTATGTATTTCTCTTTTACTCCAATAAATTCATCTAAATTCTCAAATAAAATATCTACCAGTACTGGGTCGAAGTGTTTTCCTCTTTCTTCTTGGAAGTAGTTTAGGATGTCGTTTATTACCCAAGGTTTTTTGTATACTCTTGGGGAGCCTAGGGCGTCGAAGACGTCAGCTACTGCTACGATACGACCAAATATATGGATTTTATCTCCTTTTAATCCTCTTGGATAGCCTTTGCCATCGTATCGTTCGTGGTGTTCATGGGCTATGATGGCTGCGGATTTTAGAACTTCTCTGTTGGAACCTTTGAGTAAATTGTAACCTATGGTAGTATGGGTTTTTACTATTTCAAATTCTTCTGGGGTGAGCTTGCCTGGCTTCATCAATATATTGTCGGAAATCCCTACTTTTCCTACATCATGGATAGGTGCTGCCATGGTAATAAGCATAATTTCCCTTTTAGATAGTCCATATTTTTCTCCTAGTATTTGGCTATATTTAGAAACTCTCTTTACGTGATTTCCCGTTTCTTCTGAACGGGCTTCTGTTACTTCACCTAAAATATATAGTATTTCCTTTTGGGTTTCTTCTATTTCTTTATTTATACATAGGCTTTCAAAGGCTGCGGATATATTTTTATGAAATATGTCCAGTACTTCTAAATCCATATAAGCCATAGTACCTTTTGTTTCAATAAATATTATCCCCTCTATACCACTAGAACTATCATAGTATGAAATATACCTATCCTCAGTTATTAAATGGTCTTTCATACTATAGGCCTTTTTCACCAATTTGCAATCCTTTTTTGATAAAGATTCTATTACTGTTTCCCCTTTTGAGTTTTGGTATTTGCCAAAACCAGCTACGGTTACAAAAAATTTTTCATCAAAAGATCTAATAGCAGCTAGACCATCTGCTTTGCATTTATCTCCTTCCTTACAGGAGTTTATGAGGCTATTTAGATGGCAAAAGGTTGATGAAATAAATTGTATAATAGAATCTGTTTCAAATAATTTACTGGAGGAAGCTGCTATTTGTTCTATAGCCTTCTTGTTATTATTAATATGTACAATATCCCTATAGGACCTAAGGGATGAGATTACAATAGTATGCAATTTCATAGATAATAAATCTTTTTTTTCTTCATATCCATTAATATCATAATTTAAAACAGCTTCTTTTTGTAATCCACTATTTTCTGAACCAGTCATAAGAACAATTCTTAAAGCTGAATTGCCTATTACTTCTCTTATGTACTTCGTTAATTTTAGGCCTGATGTTTTCTCTCCTAAATATATATCTATTATGACTAAAGCAATGTCTTTATTATTAGATAGAATTTCTAATGCTTCTGTACTAGAGCTTGCATTTAGTATAGTTAATGGCTTGTCTTCAAATTTAAAATCCTTTAAAATTTCTCTTATCACCACATGGACAAAATTGTTATCATCGACTATTAATATTTTCCAACAATCTTTGTTCCGATCCTTATATTCATTATTACTACATTCATTTTCTGACAAGGCAATTCCTCCTATCCTACTTTTTATCCTTTAAAAATTGATTCATCTTATCTATATCTAATTTTAAATTTGCTGCTTCTATATTTTCTTCTTGTATAGATTTATACAATTCTTTACGAAAAATATCGATGTTTTTAGGGGCTTCTATACCAATTTGGACTTTCCCATCTTCAATTCCTAGAATTTTTACTTCTATATTACCATCAATTATGATGGACTCATCTTTTTTTCTTGTAAGTATTAACATAATTATACACCCCTATCTTCTGTGCTTTGCTTGAATATATAATGCTTAGTTGTGTATCTATTATCATCAAGGATTACTTGCTTTCCTAATTTCTCATTGACGTTTATTATTATTGGGCCTAGGAGGTTGGCAGTCATTTTCCCCATATCTTCTGGTACTACAACAATGGAATATACCATTACATCCTTTTCATCCTTAATTTTTAATTTCTCTTGGGCTGTTTCTGGTATTATTATGTCGTAGTTAGGATAGGCGAAGAAAGGATTTATTATTACAAAAGTTAAATTAGGGTTAGTTACAGACTGAAGCCAGTGAAATGGATTTTCTTCATCTTGGTTGTTTATTATTACAAATTGCCTTTCTTCTTCAAAACCCAATATCCCTTCTGGAAAACGGATAATCTTTTGTTCATCTATTTCTATTTCTCCAAAGTTTTTTGTATGTAGTTTCATTTTGTTTTTCCCCTCTTTCTTTGCATAGGTTACAGGCGACCAAAGGTCGCCCCAACGGTTCATTTGTTTTTGTTAAAGACAAGATCCTTCGCTAAGCTTAGGATGACAATTCAACATTCCAATTCAACATTCAAAGTTCACAATTGGAGTAAGCCTCAAGCATACGCCCTATCTATCTTAAGAATTCTACCAAAGTAGGTTGGATGATTTTTGCTCCTGTCATTAGACTGGATACGTATACATTTTCAGCCATATTAATATGCATGAATATTTCTGCCATATCCACATCTTCATTATAGGATAGAAGTTCTTTTACACTGTCTATTTGGACTGCCAGCTTCTTTTCCGTTAATTCAAGCCTATTCATCTTAGCTCCTACTTCGGCACGGACGGATAAAACTTGTTCCATGCTAGATTGAATATTGCCTAAAGCTTCTTGGATTTTATCGGGTTCTGTTCCACTGGTGAGAGCAGCTGATAATTCCTCGAATACTTGGATTAAGTGAGATTTGCTTGTTCCATTAGCACTATCCACCTTATAAGGATCGTAATCGGCGCCTGTACCTGCTACACCAAATACCTTAATCCCTACAATATTAACTTGAACTTCCTCTGACACTCCTACATTATAGGTAAATATTTCATCATTTTTCAATGGTAGGTCTGTGGTAAAACCATCATTGTATGTCCCATCTTCATTCAACAAGGGCATATCCGTCTTATATCCACTGAATATATGCCTACCTGCATAGGTAGTATTGGCAATTTGGACTAGATGGTGTTTTAGTTGGTCTATTTCTTCTTTTATCTTATTTAAATCTTCTGTAGTTTTAGTACCATTGGCTGCATCTACCGTTAGTTCGTTAGCTCGGTGTAACACCTCCACTATTTCTCCTAGGGCTGCTTCTGTATCCGTCATCCAGGACATGGCATCTTTGGCATTTCTCTCATATTGTTCTAATTTGGATATATCCGTATTAAATTTTAAGGATTTACTTGTGCCTATTGGGTCATCTGATGGTACTCTAAATTTTTTCCCTGTTGATTGTTGGTATTGAAGCTTTTCCAATTTTTTTAGATTTTGATTTAGATTATATACCATGTTGTTTATGAGCATATTGTTTGTAACTCTCATTTTATCACCTTCCTACTAGTCCTAACCTATTTATAGTCACATCTAAAATCGTATCCATGGTAGTTATCATTCGTGCTGAAGCTATATAGGTGTGTTGGAATTTTACCATATCTGCCATTTCTTCGTCATAGGATACTCCTGATATGGAGTTTCTTTTTGTTTCTATATTCTTAAGGATTATGTTCTGAGTTTCGTACATTCTTTGACTTTGCATACTGTCTACTGCCAAGTTGGATATTATGGATTTAATAAAATCGTCTGAGGCTTCTATATCTCTCAAAGCTATTAGCTTTAATAGATTTCTATTATCTTCTGCATTGCCAGGTGATTCTCCTGCAGCTGCTATGTTTTTTAAGTCCTTTAAAATATCGTCAGATAAAGTTATTGTTGCTGCTGGATTATCTCCATCAGATATATGGAAAAATTCCATTCCATTGTTCCCATTCAGTCCATATCCCTCTCCATGCTGTTTGTTAAAAGTTTCTGCAAAATCTTTAGCAAAATCCTTTAGCTTTCTCTGATAATAGGGTATTCCCCTATAGCTATTACCTTTTCCGTCTCCATTATATAAATCCAATAATCCTTTTAATTCACCTGACCTTAAGTTTATCATACTGTCATTATTCCACTTTACAATTTTATTATCTAAGTCATCAGTATCCAGTTTTATAAGGTTTACATCCAAATGGTCTACTATGGATACTCCACTAATATTTACTCTATACTTTCCATCCTTGGATTCATCTACTTTTACATTTATTATTTCCGATAGTTCATCTACCAACAAATCCCTTCTATCCCTTAAATCATTGGCTTTTCTACCATCTAATTCATCGGAGTAGATTTGCCTATTTAAAGAGGCTATTTGGGATGCTATACTGTTTATCTTTTTTATTTTAGTATCTATGGAAACCTCCGTTTCTTTCTTTAGTTCTGTTAATCTTGCTGCTGCTTCGTTAATATGTTTTGTAAAGGCAATAGCGTTCTCCTTAACAGGTTCTCTAAAGGAAAAATCGGAAGGATTTTTGCTCATATTATCTAATGCTGTATAAAAATCATCTAAATATTGCCTAAAACTACTCTTTGAAGGTTCTCCAAATAGTTTTTCTATTTCAGATAGAGTGTCTCTTTTAATTATCCATTCTCCTCTAGGAGCATTTTCATTCCAATATTTAAAATCCACATAGGAATCCCTTACCCTAGCTACATCATATATTTCAGTCCCTGTACCTAAAAAACCTATTCCTGGCAGGTGGTAAGGGGTAGTAGCCCTTTGGGCTCCCTGTTGTCTTGAATAACCTTCAGTATCTAAGTTGCTTATATTATGGTTAGTTATATATAAAGACCTTTGACTTGATAATAAGGCTTGTACAGCAGTATTGAAGCCAAAATGCATATTTACTCAGTCCTTTCATAAAAATTTTATCTTCCTACAATGCCCATCCTATTGACTATATTCTCTATCATTTCATCTATTGCATTGATTACTCTACTATTGGCTATATAGGAATGTTGGTATTTTAGCATATTTGCCATTTCCTCGTCTAAGGATACGGAAGATATTTCTTGTCTTCTGCTGTCTATTTGGTTTATTAGCATGGATTGGTTTAATACCATATCCCTTGCTTGTTCTCTTTCTAGGCTTAAACTTAGGATTAAATCTCGATAGAAACCGTCTATGTTCATGGTTCCCTCTCTGCCTATTATTTCTTCTATAATATCTTCTATATTAGAAAAATCATCGCCATTTTCATCCTTAATATCTTCATATATATATCCATTTCCCCCTGATATATATTCATGGTATTCTTTAAATAAGTTCATATTTCTCAAGCCTAAAATAGCCTTAGCTACGTCTCCATCTCCCTTTGCAGCAGTTTTACCAGCTGCAATTCTATTAAAATCTTCTAAAGCTGAATTTACTTTTATCGTTGCTGCTGAATCATTAGGATTGCCAATAACAAAGAAATTTTCTCCATTTTTTATTCCCTCTAAATCCACTCCCGACCTATGGAAGGCATTTATGCTTGAAGTCAGTTCTCCTACTAAAATATTCAACCTTTCCCTATATTCTACTACTACTTTATCCCTTGCGTCTATATATCCTCCTAGTTCTCCTAATCCTTTTAGCTCTATTTTTTCTCCTGAGTCTTTCCAGTGTATCTCCCCATGACCTTTTTCATCTAATTGAATATCTATTGGATTAAAATAATCTCCATTGATTAAATCTCTGCCATTTAAAGTGATTACTACTTCACCAAATCTGTTTTCATAATAATCAATTGGGATAAGTTCCGATAATCTGTCTATGGCTGCATTGCGACTATCCCTAAAATCATTGGCTGATATATGGGGACCATGGCCTTCTGCTAATTTTATTCTTTTGTTTAAACCTGATATCTCTCTTAATAGGGAATTGACTTCCTCTGATTTGTTTAACATTTCCTTATTCAAGTTAAACTGTAAATTATCTAGTTGGACAGATATATGGTTTACAGTAGTAGTAAAAGCTACTGCCTTTTCATGGAGAAGTCCTCTCATAGTTAAACTATCCGGTTCCTTATATAGTTCTGCCCAACCCTTCCAAAAATCATCTAATACATTTTGAAGACCACTACTGGTTATTTCATTAAATATTACTTCAATCTCACCTAATATTTCTGATTTAGTATTATAGTATCCAAAGGTTGCCATTTCCTTTCTCAATTTTGCATCTAAAAACTCATCTCTAATCTGTCTAATCTGCTGTACATCTACTCCTGTCCCCATTTGAAATCTTGTAATAGCATTAGTAGAATATCTACTTTCCCCATGAATTGCTCCTTGTCTTACATAGTTTGGATTATCAACATTGGCAATATTATGGGATACCGTATCTAAAGCTTTTCTATTGGCATTTATTCCTGATATGGAAATATATAATCCTCCAAAACTCATATCTACACCTTCCTATCGAATAAGCTATTCTTAGTCTCCGTTCCTTTCTTTTTCTTTCCATAGGTAGTAGGAGTAAAAGTATTAGTGAGTAAATTCATATTAAAATCTAGCCATTGTAAATTTTCATTAATTAGATGGCTATTAATATTATTTCTACTTTGAATTTCTTCCATAGATTTAGATAGTTTTTCTCCTATATCCATTAATCCTTCTTTCCCTTCAGGAACCTTTTCAATTACCTCTGACAATGGTGTATTTATGCCAACTCCCCAACTATCCGTCAAGTTTATTCTTTCTTCTTCAGTATTGGCCATTAAGTTTATCAATTCTTCTTCTTTTTTAACCATTTCTTCCAATTTTTCCACCTGGTTATTTGTTATAAAATCGGTTTTGTCAAAGGTAAGTTCTTTTAAAGTTAAAAGAATTTCATACTCCTTCTTTAATATATCCATCAGTTCTTCTGAAAAAGTCATCTCTCCACCTCATCATATTTTCTTATCAAAATTAGTTCCTTCATAGATTTTTTCTGCTATCTTTTCCCCTTCTACATTATAACTTCCAGATGCTATTTCCCTTTTAATCTTTTCTACTTTGTCTTTCCTTATATCTGGTACTTCTTTTAATTTATTGATTGCAAACTGATAGTCCTTAGCCTTTTCTGAAACCTCTAACTCGTCTTTCCCAAAGGTATTCCTATTTGGTTTAATTTTGTTGCTTCTCATATCATTATAGATTTGCAATACCTTGTCGGTTTTATTAATTTTCATTAAAATACACCCCATTTCTTCAATATTATTATCGGTAAAATGGGGTGATACTTTAACTATAATTTTATTTAATTATCTATGCCTACGTCTGTCTGTAATTCTAATCTTTTCTCTAGCCCTACCATTACTAATGCTTCTAGAATCTCTACCTCCACCTATAGTCCTTTTGAATTCTCTTTGCATCTCACTATTACATTTTTCACAAAAACGTCCTGTCTTTATGGAAGCTCCACATCTTTCACAACTAAGTAATAAATTGTGTTCATCCTCAACTTCCAGTCTACCTTCCCTTAAAAATTCTATTATCTTTTTAGTGTCTACTCCTGTTCCTTCTGAGACTTCTGATATGTTGGCCCCAGGATTTTCATCTATATATTCCTTTATGATTTTGAAATCCTTTTCATCTTCTCTTCTACATTGAAGGCATATTTTAAATCCATCGTAAGCATATATTTTACCGCAACGGCTACAGTTCCTAACATCCATATTCTCACCTCACACTTTCATACTAGAAGTAATGGCCAAACCATATATTTTTTTGGCTCCACTATCTATTAAAGATTTACTACATTCTTTCAAAGTAGTCCCTGTAGTAATTATATCGTCAATTAAAAGGATTTCTTTACCTTTAATGTCCTTTATATTGGCTGTTTTAAAAGAGTCCCTAAGGTTACTTAACCTTTCAACTTTTCCCAGTTTATTTTGATCTTTAGTCCATTTAACTTTTAATAGATGATTCTTTAAGATAGGAACATCCAATTTCTTTGCCACATAATCTCCTAATAATTCCGATTGATTATAGCCTCTAAAGGCTTTTTTCCTTCTATGGATGGGTACACAGATAATAGCATCAATTTTTTCTTCTAATCCTTTTTCCTTTATGGTGGATAGAAGAATTTCTCCAAAAGGTTTATATAGATAGCTTTTCCCCTCAAATTTGAAGGAGTGAATCTTCTCTCTAATGTATCTATTATATAAAACTGAATAATATACTTTCTCCAATTTAGGCAAATCTAAAGTAATCTCCCTGTTAACAAATTCAATTAACCCCCTACAGCTTGTACAAATATAATCCTCATCCATAGCCATATTTTCTTTACATAACAAACAAATATGTCTTTGAGGAAATAAAAGATTCTTTATATTTTTTACAAAATCCATAGCTCCCCCCTAAAAATTAGTCAAAATATTTCTAATTTTATAATCTAGACTGGAATACCTTTTGGCAATCCTATTATTGGTTATCATAGTCCTTAAATACCTTTCTTCTCCTACTAATACCACTAGGTTTTTAGCTCTAGTTATAGCCGTATATAATAGATTCCTTGTCAATAACATAGGTGGCCCCCAGTATATAGGCATTACCACTACTGGGAACTCACTTCCTTGACTTTTATGGACAGTAGTAGCATAGGATAGTTTTAATTCGTCTAATTGGTTAAAATTATATTCTATTTCCTTTTCATCATCGAGTAATACCTTTAATATCCTTTCTTCATCATCTATATCAGTGATTATTCCAAAATCTCCATTGAAGACCCCTTCCCCTTTTTCTTCAACTACACCATCCTTTATTATCTCCCATTCTGTAGCATAGTTGTTCTTAATTTGCATTACCTTATCTCCTACTCGAAATAATTCATCCCCTATTGTTTTTTCTTTCTTTCCATTGGCCTTTGGATTTAATACATTTTGTAAGTATTTATTTAATGCATTTATCCCTACATCACCTTTTTTCATAGGGGTTAGCACTTGAATATCCTTAAAGGAATCTACTCCATAATAGCTGGGAAGTCTTTCTTTGCATAGGGATAAAACAATATTTACAATATTGTTGGGATTGCTTTCCCTTATAAAATAAAAATCCTTATCCTGTACATTTAATAAAGGCATTTCCCCTTTATTTATTCTATGGGCATTGACTACTATTAAACTTTCCTCTGCTTGGCGAAATATCTCATCTAGTTTTACTACTTTTACTACACCACTACCTATTATATCTTTTAGTACATTGCCTGCTCCCACTGATGGAAGCTGGTCCACATCTCCTACTAAAATAAGTCTAGTCCCTGGAACTATGGCTTTTAATAGGCTATTCATCAATAAAATATCTACCATAGAAGCTTCATCTATAATAAGTAAATCCGTATCCAAAGGGCTGTCTTCGTTAAGTCCGAAAGCCATTTCTTCTTCCATATAGGAGTATTCCAATAGTCTATGGATGGTTTTTGCTTCTATCCCCGTAGTTTCAGTCATCCTCTTGGCTGCCCTCCCTGTAGGAGCAGCAAGATTTACAGTTAGTCCTTGGTCTTCATATATTTTAATTATGGCGTTGATTATAGTGGTTTTTCCCGTACCAGGACCTCCTGTAATTACTATTATTCCATTTTCTATGGATTCTTTTATAGCTTCAATCTGTTTTTGGGCAAAATTAATACCTTCTTGTCCTTCTATATCCTTAATTATATTATCTATATCCACATTAAAACCTTCTAGTTCTACCCGGGATAGTTCTACTATCTTCCTGCTTACATTGTTTTCTGCTATATGGAAGGGAGTATAATATATTTTCATTTCATCGTTAATGTTCAATATATGTATTATGCCTTTTATAGCCAAATCCCTTAGGGATTCTTCAATTAAATTATCCTCCACTCCTAATAATTGGGATGTACTAGGTATTAATTCTTCTTTTGGCACATAGGTATGGCCACTAGCAGCATATCTATTTATAATATATCTAATTCCTCCTTCTATTCTATAAGGGGAATTAAGGCTAATCCCCATATTTTGAGCAATCTTATCCGCTGTTTTAAACCCTATTCCAAATATATCCTCCGACAATTTATAGGGGTTTTCAGAGATTATATTTATGGTGTCTTTGCCATATTGCTTATATATTCTAATTCCATAGTTGGCAGTTATCCCATATTGCTGGAGAAACACCATAATCTCTCTTATTTCTCCTTGTTCTTCAAAAGCCTCTACTATCCTTTTTAGTTTAATATCCCCTATCCCTTCTATCTCCTTTAACCTTTCCGGATTATATTGAATAATATCTAAAGCATCCTTTCCAAATCTATCTACTATCCTTTTGGCAGTCTTTGGACCTATATGGGGAATAAGACCTGATGATAAATATTTCTCTATACCATTAACGGTGGAAGGGACTACTATGGACACATTGGATATTTCTAACTGTTCTCCATAGGTTGGATGATAAATCCATTCTCCTTCTACTTTTATAGTTTCGCCTATGTTAATAAATGGAATATAGCCTACAATAGTTGCTTTACCATCTGAAGTATCAATACTTGCGACTGTATAAGTATTTATCTCATTTCTAAATATTATATCTTCTACCATACCTTCTAATGTTAGCAAAACCATTCTCCTCTACCCATAATCTTAGATATTATTATATCATATAAGTTTTATCTTATATTCTCTTTTATCTTAAGTATTTCATTTATCAATAAGGCTATATCTCTTTTGGTAGCGGGTTTGTCATATTCTAGGTATAAATTCTTTTCATTAACATTGATTGTATTTTCTTTCTCTCTATATAACTTTTTTACAATATACCCATTTTTAATATGCTTATTTACAGTATCTACAGAGGATAAAGATTCTATGTTATTACCTTCATTTAATTGAATTATAGTTTTGCCTTTAGCAGAAAAAGTCTTTTTGATATAACTAATATTTACATACCCAAAGGACCCATCATTTTTTAATAAAGGTTTTCTCACCTTTATTGGTACAAAAATATTATCTCTATTAAATGGAATTGGGGTTAAATTTCTTATATTTAATAAATCGCCATAATATTTTTTTGTTGCATTTAAATCTATTAAATAGAATTTGCTTATCTGGTTTAATACAGTTCTAACGGTTTTCTCAATTTCATATTTCCCTCCACCTCCAGTTAATATTAATGTACAATTTCCCTTCATAGCCAGATATACCGGAAGGAAGGCTATTAGTTCTTCAGAAATTATCTTCTCTATATCCATAAAAATCCCCTCCTTGACTTATTTTACCAGAACATGTGTTCTAAGTCAAGAAGGGGATTTTTTTATTTAATCCCTGCTATGGCTTTGGATAAATCGTTTATACTTTCAGTTAGCATATTTAGCTTCCCCTCTATTCGAACCAATAGATAGATGGAAATCACTATGGGAAATCCCAAATTAGCTATATGGGTATAAATCTCTTCCATAAACAGCCTCCTTTCCATAGTCAATAAGTTCTCTTTTTGGTGCCAGGCACCAAAAAGAGAACTTATTTATCAGATATGATACTAACTAGCTATTATATAGTCAGTTCTTCTATTGTTGTGGTTATGAATCTGGCACCTTCTGTGGCTACTATAGCTCCTGATGTAGTGAAGAATATATTCCTATTGACTATATCATCCATTGCAGCTTTTACTTCTAATTCTGTAAGGTCCCCTCTAGGGTCATCTATAGATATGGTGAATTTTTTCCCCATTTCATCTTTAAACTCCATTTCCAATTTTGACTTCTCCATTTAATCACCTCCTTGTGGCCTATTTTAGTTTAGATTATTCGTCTCTTAATTCGATTTCCTCTAGCCTTTTAACTTTGTATAAAGGCAAAGTTTGAAGGCCTGCTAAGGACTGAGCTACTGAATATAGGTCTTCACTTTCTACTGTAGGCTTTACTTTGGAAAGGATTTTAGATTTGATAATCTGTCTATTCCCGTCCATACCACCGTCTAGCTCAAGCTTTAATCTTACATTTTCCTTAATATCTACTACTGCCATCTTCTCACCTCCTTCTATTCCTTATATGGAAGAAGGAAGATTATTTTACTATTCTATTTTTCAATTTTTTTATTCCTTGAGTTTTGGTATTCACTACTGTTCTATAGGATATTCCTAATCTATCTGCAATTTCATCTATAGACAGTCTATTTATATAGTAATCCACTACTACTTGTTTTTGCCTTTCTGTAAGACAGTTTAAACTCTCAAATAATATTTCTGTTTCTTCATTTTTTATAATTATATCTATAGGGTTTTCTTCATTTCCTTCCAATAAATCTATGAATTCTCCATTATCTACAGTATTGTTCAATGAAAGAAATTCTTTTTCCCTGTGTTTCTCTAAATACAAGTATTTTAACATGGCCTTAGTATATCCTAAAAATCTAACTCCTCTAGTTGGATTATAATTTTCAATGGCTAGAAGGATTGTTTCATAGCCCTCTTGAATTAAATCGTCATATTGGTCAATTCTATTGTAATACCTTCTAATGGAGCTTATTATTAATGGATTAAGCTTTAATAATAGGGTTTCTTTAGCTTCTACATCTCCTTTTTTACTCAATAATAATAGTTCTTCTATTTCCTTATACATATTTCTTCCTCCAAAGAGGAAGGCGCCTTCCATATTTTCCTAGGTGAATTCATATTACCTTAAAAATATGGAATAGAAAAAAGAGGACTTATAAAAAGTCCTCTTGTGAATATTGTAAATTATGCTCTCTCTAATCCTTCTTTTCTCAATATATCTTTCTTGTCAGTTATTTCCCATGGTAGATCTAAATCCTTTCTACCAAAATGACCGTATGCTGCTAATTGTCTGTAAATAGGTCTTTTTAGGTCTAAATCTCTAATAATAGCTGCTGGTCTTAAGTCAAAATGTTTTCTTACTAGTTTTTCTATTTCTCCATCGGATATTTTCCCAGTACCAAAGGTTTCTACATATATGGACAATGGTCTAGCTACTCCAATTGCATAGGCTATGCCTATTTCACATTTATCCGCCAATCCTGCAGCTACTATGTTTTTGGCTACATATCTGGCTGCATAGCTAGCTGATCTATCCACCTTTGTAGGATCTTTTCCTGAAAAAGCTCCTCCTCCATGTCTTCCATATCCACCATAGGTATCCACTATTATCTTTCTTCCAGTAAGGCCTGCATCTCCCATGGGTCCTCCTACTACAAACCTTCCTGTTGGATTTACATAATATTTAGTATTATCATCTAACAGATTTTGAGGTACAATTTTCATAATTACATGTTCCATAATATCCTTCTTTATTGTGCCTAACTCAATATTTGGACTGTGTTGAGTTGATACAACAATATTTTCTATTCTTACAGGCTTCCCATCATGGTATTCTATAGTAACTTGAGTTTTACCATCTGGTCTTAAATATTCTAAAGTGCCATTCTTCCTAACATCTGCCAACCGCCTTGCTAATTCATGAGCTAAGGAAATTGGTAAAGGCATTAACTCTTCAGTTTCATTACAGGCATATCCAAACATCATTCCTTGGTCTCCTGCTCCTATCTGGTCTAATTCATCTTCTCCATTATCTCTATGCTCTAATGCTTTATTTACACCAAGGGCTATGTCTGGAGATTGTTCGTTAATAGATGTCAGTACTGCACAGGTGTCTGCATCAAAACCATATTTAGCCCTAGTATATCCTATTTCCTCAACAGTTCGTCTAGCAATTTTAGGTATGTCCACATAACAATTTGTTGTAATTTCACCTGTTACAAGGACTAACCCTGTTGTTACAGTAGTTTCACAAGCTACTCTTGCTTCTGGGTCCTTGGCTAATATTTCATCCAAAATGGCATCAGATATTGCATCACATACCTTATCTGGATGTCCTTCCGTTACGGATTCAGAAGTGAATAACCATTTTCTCATAAAAAAGACCTCCTTAAGTTTATATAAAATATCTTTTGTTCCAAACTAAAAAACCTCTTCCAAAAGGAAAAGGCAATTTTAAAATAACCTCATCTTTCAGAATTCAAATTCTGTGGGATTTAGCACCTTTGTATGATTACAGGTTGCCGGGTTTCATTGGGCCCATTCCCTCCACCACTCTTGATAAGGCATCAAGATTTCTATTAATTTATATACATATTTTAACATAATGAAAGATGTAAGTCAAACAATATGAATGGACAGTTTATAACCCAGTGCCATAGGATTTATACCATTGTCTTACCCCTCTATCCAATAATTTGATAGCTTATAGTAGATACTATTAACCCTGCTACCAATACTCCAGAGAGGATTACAAACAGTGCATTTTTATAATCTAGTTTAAATAAAGTTGCTGCAATACACCCAGTCCATGCCCCAGTGGTAGGGATTGGTATAGCTACCAGAATGAATAATCCTAACAAACTATATTTTTTTATAGTATTCCTAGTCCTTTTCAAAGTTCTCCTCTTAACCCAGCCAATCAATTTTGAGAAAAGGAAAGTTTTTTCTAAATAATTCATAACTGGATTTAATATCTTCAATAAAATAGGAACTATCGCCATATTGCCCATAATGCTAATGATAGTACTATGAATTGGATTTAAGCCTAAAGAAATGCCTAGAGGAATAGCTACTCTAAGTTCTGATAATGGCATAGCTGCTGTAATTATTACTAGTATTTCCTTTTTTAATCCTTCTATTAGTTCAAACATAAGCTAACTCCCCTTTTATTATTAAATATCATTAATACTATGATATAATATTAAAATAATATTATCTATAGATATTGGTAAATTTAAATAATATTATTTTTAATGATGAATTAGCTAAATATAGTGAGATTAAAGGAGGTATTTCTATTTAATTAGGTCTATCGGCCTAATTTTATCCTTTTTGCCTTATTTATATATCTTGCATTTATAACCTACATCCCTTATACTATAATAGTGGTTGGCGGGGTGTAGCGCAGTTTGGTAGCGCACGTGGTTTGGGACCATGGGGCCGGGGGTTCGAATCCTCTCACCCCGACCATAGATTTTAAGAAGAATTGAAATTTCAATTCTTCTTTTTTTATTGCCAAAAATACACTTGTTAGGTCTTTGTAATACAATTGTAACCATATTGATATATATACATTGTATAATATCAATATATATACAAATGAAAAAAGGGATTTTATTAAGAAAGGGGGGTTCTTGGGGCAAGAGGTAAAATATTTAGTTTGTTAAAAAATGGAGAAGATGTTTACTTATTTGTTTAATCAAGGGAAGGTGATATTTTTGAATAAATCAATTAGAAAGATATTTATATTATTACTTGTTATAACCGCCGTTATTACTTCAACAGCCCCATCCATAACTGCAGATGCAGTTAATATGCCTTATGTAATCTATGAAACAAAGAATTCAGATTATATTGGATCTGGCATTCTATATGAAAATATAAAGAAGTTTACAACTAATGGTTGGTTGCATATTAACGTAGTGAGAGTGGATTTAAATGATGAATTTGCTGAAATAGGTGGATTATTTAATAATAAGGGGCTATCCAATAGGGACAGTATAAGCAATATGGTAACAGATAATAAAGCAGTTGCAGGAATAAATGGAGATTTTTTTGAATTCAATCCTTTTTCCTATTCAATGGGAACTTTTATAGAAAAAGGAGAAGTACTATCTTCCCCAATAGAAAGAGCCTATGCCCTTCCTACATTCTATCTAGATATAGAAAACAATCCTGATATTACATTTTTCGATAGAAGTATGAGTCTCACCTCATTAAACTCTGGAAAGTCTGTCCCCATAAGTTTAATTAATAAGGCAGCTGATATGAATATGGTAACCTTATTAAATAAACACTGGGGAACTAAATCCTTTGGTAATAAATTTAATGGTAAACCTATTGTTGAACCTAATGGTGAGGCCAATGGTGAGATCAACGGTGAAGCCAATGGCGAAGCTAATAATGTATACAATGGTGAAATGGTTGAAATGGTTGTAGTTGACAATGTAGTTCAAGAAATTAGAATCGGTAAAGAATCAGTAAATATTCCGGAAAATGGATATGTAATCGCTGTAAGAGGGAATAGAGCGGAACCCTTATTAGCTAATTTTAATGTAGGGGATGAAGTAAAACTATCCATAGGTACTACCCCTAATCTTGAAAATATAAAATTTGCCATTGGTGGCGGTAGCATTATCCTTAAGGATGGTAAAATAACCAATTCCAATATCGATATTAAAGGAAGACATCCAAGGACAGGAATTGGGATTACAGAGGATAGGAATGAATTAATAATTGCTACTATTGATGGTAGAGATACTTCATATAAAGGAGTTAGCCAAGAAGAATTTGCAGCTATCCTAAAAGGTTTAGGAGCCTATAATGCTCTAAATCTTGATGGAGGCGGTTCCACTACCATGGCAATTAAACCTATAGATCAACAGGTTGCAAAAGTTGTAAACAAGCCTTCTGAAGGTGGAGAACGTAGAGTTGTTAACGGTGTAGGAGTCTTTTCCAATGCTCCTAAAGGCGAACTTTCCTATATAAAGTTAAATACCGATGAAACAAAGATGTTCCCTAATACCTCTAGAAGGTTTACTGTAAAAGGATATGATCAGTATCATAATCCTGTGGAAATAGACCAAAGTAAAGTAGAATATACTTTTGATGGTGTTGATGGAGAAATAGAAGGCAATGTTTTCAGAGCTAAATCTACTGGTAATGTAACTATTAGCGCCAATTACCAGAGTATAAGTTCTACCTTAAATCTTAAAGTATTAGATGAAATTAAAAGCATTATTTTCCCAGTGAATAAATTCACTTTACATGTTAATGACCAAAAAAATATAGGCACTATCTATGGTAAAGACAAAAACGGATTTAAGGCCAAAATATATAATGAAGACATTGATTGGTCAGTTATAGGAGATATAGGATATATTGAAAAAGGAGTATTCTACAGTGGAGAAAAGATTGGCGCTGGCGCTATTACAGGCCGTGTAGGTAATAGTATAAACAATATTTTAGTGTCCATTGGTAGTGGTGAAGGAATACCAATAGAAGGATTTGAAAAAATTGAAAACTTTAATATAACCAATTATCCTGAATATGTAAAGGGAGAAATTAGTCTAAATGCTATAGCTAAAGAAGGGCAAAATAGTATGAGTTTAAGATATGATTTCACCCAAGGTGATGGAACTAGAGCTTCCTATATATTATTTACACCAGAAGGGAAAAAAGGGCTAGCTTTAAAAGGAACACCTAATAAACTGTCCTTATGGGTGAAGGGAGACAGCAATGGAGCTTGGTTAAGAGGTATTGTCAAAGATAGTAATGGTAAAGATCATTATATAGATTTTAAAAAATCATTAGATTCTACAGATTGGCAATATGTTGAAGGAATTATTCCTTCTAATGTAGCCTATCCTATTACTCTAGATAGAATCTATATAGTGGAAATTGATAGTTCTAAGAAATATTCAGGAGAAATATTAGTAGACAATTTAATGATTCATTATCCACCAAACTATGATAATGTAGAAGTACCAACCCCAAGTAGTTTTAAAGATGGAAAAAATATTAAATCAGAAAAAACAGGAAATGGATTCTCCTTTGTTATAACTAGGCTGCCAAATAACCTTCAAGAAATTGCTGGACAGGCTGCTGTAGATAAGATTAGGAATATAGCTAATCCCCATAATTTAAGCATGTTCATTGGTAAAACTAGTGGAGAATTTAATTCAACAGTTAAATCGGATAGAGTTGTTAATCTAGGTACTCCTTATAAAACTAATAGATATAGAAATTTAATGATTATAGATGCAAGTAGCGCTAAAGGTGGTATTAGGGACACAAATCCACAGCAATGGTTATGGTTAAAGGATGGACTAGCCAATGCTGAAGAAGACCATATACTTCTATTCTTAAATACTCCAATATTTGGAGCTGGGGGTTTTAAAGATAGGTTAGAGGCAGATTTACTCCATAATACATTAGTTGAAACCTCTGAAAAGGGTAAGAGTATTTGGGTAATATATAATGGAAACACTACTAAAACCGATTTAATAGACGGTATTAGATATATAGAACTAAACAATAAGAAAATTGAAACACCAGAGGATGTGAAGAATATTTATTCAATAGAATTTGTTGTAAATGGCAAGGACATTACCTACCAGATAACTAATTGATAATAGACCTCTGAACCGAAAAACTGGACAGATTTTCTGTCCAGTTTTTCATCTTTAAATTCTTAATTGTATAAAATAATTCCTAATGTAAAAATTGTAAGGATAATAACAAAAAAAGTATATATAATCCTTTTCCCCATATAATCACTCCTTTAGCTAATATTATTACCAGCTAAAGGAAAATTTAATCTCCATTTATTAATCTTCCATTGATAAAGTTATCCAATTCCCATAAACCCAGCCTTCTCTTAAATCCTCATTTATTTTCACTTTATAGAAATAGAATCCTCGCTTTAATACTGGCCCTTCTAATATGGTCATGGTTTGGTCTTCCTTTACGGTGCCTATAGCTTTACCTCTAGGTCCATCATGGAGTACTAATTGGTCTTTTCCATTTACCTTTTCCATGGTATCAGGTTTTACAATATCATCAGGTTGGTATTTAATAATATCTCCTTCATGATATTCTTCGGGAGTTGAAATCCTTCTATCATTTCTAGGAAATCCACCTCTACTAGGTACAGATCTTTTATCAACAATATTTATCTTTTGATTATAATCCTTTAAAGCTATTTCGTATATCCTATCCTGATAGGTTTTAGAACTTCTATTTGGATCATTCCTATCTAGCAATCCATTATATCCCCAAAGAGCAAAATACCAATGTTCTAATATATTTGGGTCCATATTGCCTATTTGTGCCATCTTATCGTTAGCCATTTTCCATTTCCCTAATAGGTGATCTGCTCCTGCCTCTATATTATAAACAGGGTCATTCTTTAGCTTATGTATATTATAGACACGACTTTCTCCATCTATCTGCATTATACCCACATACCTGCCTGCACCAAGCAAAGGTCCTCCATTACTGTTAAACTGCCTGAAAGTACTTTCTTTTTTTGCAATACATTTCATTATGATACTAGGAATACCCCTTTTGGTAGCCACTTCCTCGATAACCTTTTCTACTTCTTGTCTAGAAAGATTTCTATTTTGAGAAAATCCAATATTTACTGCACCAAAGAATATGGCCAAGGTAACTAATATGGCCAATGCTTTCTTCCCCATTACTTTTACCTCCTACCAACTAATATATCCATTTTTAAATTGCTCATATAACATTTCTGCTATACCAAATCCCTGGTCTCTATTAGCTATCTCCTTAGATAATTCATCAATATGCATATCTTCAAATATCTTCCTACCTGTACTCTTTTCAACCAGCCCATCCTCTGGCACTGTCTTTTGCATCTCTTTAAACATTAGGGATAAAAAGATGGATTCAAATTCTTTGCATGTTTTTTTTAAAGCTAAGTCATCTTTATTGGATTTTAACGATTCCATTTTATTATGTAATTCTTTTGGATCAATATTTACATCCATATTTATTTCCACCTAAGCCACCCCATTATCTTTTCAAATTGTTGGTTAGTTGAAGCATTTCATCTGCAGTTTGTATGGTCTTAGAATTGATTTCATAAGCCCTTTGGGCTGTAATCATTTTTACCATTTCATCTACCACCTGTACATTTGAAGCTTCTAAATAGCCTTGCACTATCCTGCCCCTCATCTCTTCTGGTTCTATAGGTATTTCTTCTCCAGAAGCTACCGTATCACTATATAGGTTTAAACCTTCTGATAATAAGCCTTCTGGATTAGTAAATCTTACAAGTTTAACCCTTCCTAAATCTACCATGTCTCCCTCTTCATCTACTCTTGTTATATATCCTAAATCATCAATGGTAATATCCCTTAGACCAGATTCTATAAATATTTCATCATCATCTTCACTGAGTACAATATAACCTTCGGAAGTTACCAGTGTGCCTTCATCAAAGTCTACACTCAATTTAAAACTACCATCTCTAGTATATCTTATTTCATCATTAGGTAATAGTACTGCAAAGAAACCTTCTCCATCAATGGCCAAATCAAAAGTGCCATTTGTCTCCACAAAACTCCCAGGTCTAAAATCCTTCTTAGTAGCTGTTGGCATAACCCCATGGCCTACTTCTAAGTTTACAGGCCTTCCTTCCTCATCTACCATATTAGTTCTTTTTAAAGTAGCATAGAACAAATCTTTAAATTCTGCCCTTTGAGTCTTATAGGATGTGGTATTTACATTGGATAAATTATTTGCTATGGTGTCTATATTAAACTGTTGTGATTTCATGCCCGTTGCAGCAGTCCATAATGCTCTCATTTTCTAACCTCCTATACTCTTCCTATTTCATTTGAAGCCTTCTCAAGCATCTCATCTTGTACCCTAATGGCCTTCTGACCTGCTTCGTATTCCCTGAGTAAAGTTATCATCTCTACCATCTCTTGAATAGTATTTACGTTGGAACTTTCCAAATATCCCTGTAATATTTCTCCTTCGTAAGGAATCTCTTCTGCCTCTACACCTTCTGCCATTTGATATAGATTATCTCCAATCTTTCTTAAAAATTCTCTATTTTCCAAATCCACTATATCCAAAATAGCTGCTACATTTCCATTTACCATTACTCTTCCGTCAGCCCCTATTGAAACTTCATTTCCTTCTATATATACATCTCCATCTATTCCCTGGACCATTTCTCCTCTTAATGTAATAAGAACTCCATCTTGGTTTATTGTAAAAGAACCATCTCTAGTATAATAGGTATTTCCATCTGCATCTGCTACCTTAAAAAACCCAGAATCATTTAAAGCTAAATCGTAAGTACCTCCTGTTTCACTCATATTCCCCAGAGTAAAATCTGTGACAATTTTTTGGAATTTTAATCCTGCATTCATGGTTCCTACTACGGAAGAAGGTGGAAAATAAACAATTCCTTGTAATAATCCTTCTACATCCTCTACAGCCCCTTGTAATCGATTCCCTTGTCCATCGGTTATGAAGTTTTCATAATCAGTCTTATAATCATCCCTACCATCTTGATAAAAAGTTCTAAAATATCCTTCCTCATCTATGATGAAACGTATATCCTTTACATAACTATTTCCCATAGGGGTTTCCACTACAAAAAATCCGTTACTGGTGCTAGCTCTATGAACCTGTCCATCTGTTTCATAGTCTATTTGATTTTCTCCCCTTAATCTAGGTCTGGCTTTTTGGCTATTTATCTTGGACAATAATTTTTCTGGAAAAGTTTCCGTTAAAGATAAGTCCTTTTTATAACCTGTAGTATTTACATTGGCTAAATTATTAGCTAAAACTTCTAATTTCTTCTGGTTGGTAGATAATGAAGTAGCATTGATATATAGTCCTCGGTTCACTTAAATTCCCCTTCCTTGAATCCATATATAAATCTCAATAATTACTATCGACATATTTTAATAGGACTTTAACCTTTTATCCTCATTGAATCTGAATCTATTAAATCTGATTCCAATAAATTTACCCAATCTAAGGCTCTTCCCGTTCCTATAGCCACTGAACCTATAGGATCTTCAACAATATTCACCTTTATCCCAGTCTTTTTCGTAATAAGTTTATCCATTCCATGTAATAAAGCGCCACCGCCAGTCATTACTATTCCTTTATTCCCTATATCAGCTGCTAATTCTGGAGGAGTTCTTTCAAAAACAGAATGAACTGTATCAATTATTTGGGAAACTGACTCTTCTAGAGCTTCCAGCATTTCGCTAGAAGATATATTTACAGTCCTTGGCAATCCAGTTAACAGATTTCTACCTCTAACTTCCATAAAGACTTCTTTTTCCCTAGGATATGCAGTTCCTATTTGGATTTTTAAATCCTCTGCACTCCTTTCTCCTATCATCATATTATGTTTCTTCCTTATATATCGAACAATGGATTCATTGCATTCATCCCCTGCAACTTTCATGGACCTACTTATAACTATACCCCCTAAAGAAATAACCGCCACATCAGTAGTTCCTCCTCCAATATCCACTATCATATTACCATTTGGTTCCGTTATATCTATTCCTGCACCTATTGCTGCAGCAATAGGTTCTTCTATAAGAAAAGTCTTTCTAGCTCCCGCGTGGTTACTGGCTTCGAGTACCGCTCTTTTTTCTACTTCCGTAATTCCACTAGGTACACATATTATAACTCTGGGTTTGAAAATACTTCTTCCTATAGCTTTAGAAAAAAAATATTTCAACATCCTCTCAGTAACCTGATAATTGGAAATCACTCCATCTTTCATAGGGCGTAAAGCTATTATATTACCCGGGGTTCTTCCAAGCATCTTTTTTGCTTCTTCCCCTACAGCTAAAAATTTATTGGTATTTTGATCAATTGCTACAACTGAGGGTTCGTTTAGCACTATTCCTTTACCCTTTGCATATACTAAAATGCTAGCTGTTCCTAAATCAATACCCAAATCCGTCCTAAAAGCAGCCATATATATTTGCCCCCTTCTATCATCTCTATATACTTATACATTATATCATATATTAATTCTACATAAACCTATAAATTCCTTTTTATTTGCAATATTATCCAAAATAACCAAAAGGCCCATAAGGATAGACTTTTGTCTTTCCTTATGGACCTATTTAATCGTTGATGGCTTTGTATTTTAATTTAGTTGCTTTCCCCCCTCTAATATGCCTTTCAGCTTTGTTTTGTTCAAGAACTTGTTTTACCATAGTTGCTATAAGAGGGTTTATCTTGGGAAGACGCTCTGTCACATCCTTATGTACTGTGCTCTTACTCACACCAAAAACACCTGCTGCTTGCCTTACTGTAGCTTTTTCACTTATTATGTACTTTGCAATTTCCAATGCCCTTTCTTCTATATAATCTTTCAAATAGGTCTACCCCCTTTGAACTTTGATTTGGGTTTTTAATCTTTGTAAATACATATGCATTTTAAATTCCTAATAGAACAAATATATGCTAGTTTGAGTATATAAAGGCTGGCATATGTTCTTTAGGATCAACGCTTATCCCATCTTTGATTACTTCAAAATGAATATGAGGTTCCATCATCATTTCAATGGGAGCTGTTCTACCTACCTTACCTATTAAATCCCCCTTGTTTACCTTAATACCTTCCTTAACCATATCTGCCGTAGATAGATTTGCATATTTAGTCATTAACCCATTGCCATGGTCTAGTATTATTACTATTCCCCATAATTCATCATTATATACTTCTTGTACTATTCCCGATAAAGCAGCTACTACTTGACTATCTTCTTCCGCTAATATATCTATTCCTTTATGTCCTGTCCATTCTTCTAGAGTTTCCGAATAGATTAAGTTGTCCTTAGTATAACCTGTACCTAATACCCCTTCTACTGGTGCTATCATGTTTTCCATTGAATTTGGAGGAAGTTCTTTCTCAACAAATTCTAAGTCCTCTTCCATTTCTTCTTTCTCTGCTTCCGCCATTGTCTCTTTAGCTTCTTCGTTTTCCTTTATTTCTTCCTCTTCAAATTCTGGGATTTCTTCCATTGTTTCCTGAACTATTTCCTCTTCCTCCATCTTAGATATTCCCAAGGTAGATTCTAAATTTAATTCATCATTGATGATGATAAAATCTTCCATCTCAGATAGATTGTCTTTATTGCTTTCAGTTAAATTTCTCTTAGAAACTAATACCGTTGTAACTGCTACTACACATACGCAGATAAATAAGATAATATAAAATCCATCTTTTTCAATCAATTTAGCCCATCTATTTTTCATTCCTCCACCTCCATTAGGTATTGTTTCCATTTTTATCTATTTAATACATGGAGATATATAAATTTGTATAAAAAATAAGACAAGAGAACCGTCCCCTTGTCTTAAAAAAAGACGACTAAAAGTCGTCCATTGCAAATTGTTGTAGCTCCACTCCTGTATAATAATGTTTCAATATTTCTTCATAATCCTTATCGTTCTTAGCCATACCATTGGCTCCCCATTGACTCATGCCAACGCCATGACCATATCCTATGGTTTCTATATCCACTATATTGTTCTTTGGATTATAGGTTATTTTAAAATTTGTTGAATTCAAATCAAACAATTCTCTTATCTCTCTACCATTTATTACGGAACCATCAATGGCTAGTTTTTTTATCCTTCCACTTTTGGTTTTTTCTACTAGTTTTATCTTTTCCCCTAGATTATCTTTGGTAATATTTGAACCTGGATATTTTTTTAATAATATATTTATAAATTCATCTCCAGTCATAGTGACTAAGCTCCTAAATTTTGGCGCTTCTTCTTCATAGGGGCTTTCTACCGATTTTAAATAAGGTAAATCCACTGCAAATACATCTTGTGCATCTTCTGTCATACCTCCACTAGTAGAATGGTATAGAGGTTCTATTATCTCGTCTCTATAATATAAAACGATTCCCTTAGTAGAATCTACAGCTTTTTCAATCTTAGACCAATATTTCTCTTCCCAGTCTTTAGGATGAAGATTATTTAATTCTTCTAAAGTAAGATAAGCTTGGCAGTGAATGCCTGTACAAAGAGGAGCCTCAATATGATCAGGATGACCTTCTATATATTTCAGTGTTCTACTTATAGCATAGGTTCTACTAGCAATAGCTTGAGCTTTTAATGCTTCAATATGAAACTCAGCAGGCATTTCTGCAGCCACAACCCCCTTTATATATTCTTCTAAGGGCATCTCAATAACCTGTTGATTCCTGGTATCATATACTATTATATGTCCATCAAATTCTTCTTCAGGAGGAGTTTCTTCCTCTTGAGATTTAATAATTTTTTTAACCAATCTGTTTTCTTTTGGAACAAAATTAAAGGTTTTAACTATTATGGACGGTATAAAGATAGTTACTACCAAAACCACAATAGTATATATTCCAATTTTTTTCATGTCCTCCCCCTCTTACCTTTGGTATACAATATCATATGCTGGGGAAGATAAAATTATAACAAGAAAAATAGGACGACCAAAGGTCGCCCCAACAATTATACATTATAGAATAAGACAAGAGAACCGTCCCCCTGTCTTGTTTTCTGCCTAAACTCTATAAATCTTTCCTCCTAGCTTCGTAATCTTTTCCTCTATATTGTCATATCCTCTATCTATATGATAAATGTTTTCAATTTTTGTAACCCCATCAGAAACTAGCCCTGCTAGTACTAAGGCTGCTCCTGCTCTCAAATCCGTAGCTTTTACTGGGGCTGACATTAAATGATCTACCCCTTGAATAATTGCAGATCTACCATCTATTTTGATATCTGCTCCCATCCTCTTTAGCTCATCAACATGCATAAATCTATTTTCAAAAACTGTTTCAATTACTACACTTGTCCCTTTACAGACACTCATAAGTGCCATGAATTGAGCTTGCATGTCCGTAGGAAATCCTGGATATGGTAAAGTTTTAATATCTACTGCCTTTATTTCATCGGCTCCTATTACTCTTACCTTATCCCCATTTTCATATATTTGGCATCCAGCCTCTCTAAGTTTTGCAATTACGGGCTTTATATGACTGGTAATAACATTTTCTACTATTATATCCCCTTTAGTAATAGCTGCAGCTACCATAAAGGTTCCTGCTTCAATCCTATCTGGAATGATGGAATGAGTCGCACCACCTAACTCTTTTACTCCTTTTATCCTAATGCTGCTAGTACCAGCTCCTTTAACATCCCCACCTAATTTGTTGAGGAAATTTGCTAAGTCAACTATTTCAGGTTCCATAGCTGCATTATCTATTATGGTTTCCCCTTCTGCCATTACTGCAGCCATCATAATATTTTCAGTAGCTCCAACACTTGGAAAGTCTAAGTAGATTCTATCTCCAATTAGTCTATCTGCATAGGCGCCAATATTACCATGGTCCACATCTATTTCTGCTCCTAAAGCCCTAAAACCTTTTAAATGTAAATCTATGGGCCTAGTTCCAATAGCGCATCCACCAGGTAAGGATGTTTTAGTTTTCCCAAGCCGGGTCAACAAAGGTCCCATCACTAGAAAAGATGCTCTCATCTTACTCATCAACTCATAGGGGGTTTCATAATTATTAATATCTTTAGAATTAATTTTAATAATTCCTTCATCTAAAAAATCTACCTTTGCCCCTAAAGATGATAATACCTCAGATATAACATCTACATCCTTAAGTCTGGGTACATCTTCTAATATAATATCCTCTGTTCCTAATAATGAGGCAGCCAAAATAGGTAGTGCAGAATTCTTAGCTCCACTAATTCTTACATTTCCCCTTAATGGAGGACTCTTTTCCACCATTATTTTATTCAAACAAATCCCCTCCTAATTCTAGTAGCCAATAGTTATTATAGGAGTCCCTATCCAAATATAGGTCCTATCTTCATATTCATTGAATCGAACTGCAATATTTAAATTCATCTTACTATTTCCTGTAAATACATGTTCCTCAATATAAGGAGTGAAGATTGAAAGACTTAAAATGCCATCTTCTTTGTATTCTTCTACAACTCTTCCCTTAATAGCTTTTGTCACTCCTAGAATTCTTTTTTCATTTTCTTTTGTACTTATTTCTCCATCAAAAGTTCCAATAACGCAAGTAGTAATATTCACAGGTTTTTCATATTCTTCAAAAATCTTTTCCACCTTTATTATTATATCATTTATTTCAACAAATTGCTCCTTATTTATTAAATTTATGAAAAGAGATGTTTCACCTGGTCCTTGATCTACGTCTACATAGGAGGATAACGTAATGGTAACTATATTGTTATAGTTATCAAAACCTTGAACTATAAGTTGAATAAATCCCTCTTCTTCAATAAGCTCTTCCCAATAATAGTTATTTTCTAATTCATTATATTGACGTCCAAATTCTATTGGGCTACCTTTAATATCCAATTTATTTCTAAGGGTGTCTCCAATATCTCTAATCTCTTCATATCCTGTAAACCTATCAAGAATAACCCCACCTAAACTTATGTCCCCTTCTAAAAAAGCAGCTCCCGTCTCCTCTAAAATTCCCATTAACAATTCTTTTTCCTCGTATTTGTCCTGACTAAATCCAAATACAGGGATTAATAATATAATGATGATTCCCAACATTAAGAATTTACCATATCTTTTCATACCCTTACCTCCAATTTTTTTTAAGGAAAAGGGTATTAGAATAAAAATGTAAAGGGGGACAAAACATTTTTATCACAAAAAAATACCCTTTCCTTATGATAAAAGTATTACCAAGAAAGGGTACTTTTTATACCTTATCGGTTAAATTTTTCATCGTTAATTTTTTTAATGTTTGCCACTTCCAACCTATTTAGTGCTCTCTTTAGAGCATTTTCAGCTCTAAGTATATCTAAACCATTGGGTTTTTCCCTTAAACGTTTTTCTGCTCTCATCTTTGCATTTTCAGCTCTTTCTACGTCTATTTCCTCAGGCCATTCAGCAGAATCCGTTACAATTGTGGTTTTATCTTTTTGAACAGAAAGATAACCATCTACTATTGCAGCTACTCTTTCTTTTCCATCCTTAGTTATCCTTACTTTCCCTATGGCAAGGGGAGTTACTAGAGGTGCTCGGTTTTTCAAAACGGCTAAATCCCCTTCTATTCCTCTTACGATGACCCTATCTACTTCATCGGAGAAGAAAGCCCTATCCGGGGTAACTATTTTAAGCATAAAACCCATAATTATCCCTCCATGTTCTTAGCTTTTTCTAAAGCTTGATCGATGGTCCCTACCATAAAGAAGGCTTGTTCAGGGATATCATCATGTTTCCCTTCTAATAATTCTTTAAATCCTCTAACTGTTTCTTTGATAGGTACATACGTTCCTTTCATTCCTGTAAATTGTTCAGCAACAGTAAAAGGTTGTGATAAAAATCTCTGAATCTTTCTTGCTCTTGATACAATTAGTTTATCATCATCTGAAAGTTCATCTATACCAAGTATTGCTATTATATCCTGTAAATCCTTATATCTTTGTAATACCTCTTGGACCCCTCTTGCCACTTCATAATGTTCTTGGCCTACTACTGCTGGGTCCAGAATCCTAGATGTAGAATCCAATGGATCTACTGCAGGATAGATTCCTAATTCAGCAATTTGACGTGATAATACAGTTGTTGCATCTAAGTGAGCAAAAGTTGTAGCTGGTGCAGGGTCAGTTAAGTCATCAGCAGGCACATATACAGCTTGCACTGATGTTATTGAACCTTTTTTAGTAGAAGTGATTCTTTCTTGAAGTTGACCCATCTCTGTTGCTAAAGTAGGTTGATAACCTACTGCAGAAGGCATCCTACCCAATAGAGCAGATACTTCTGAACCTGCTTGAGTAAATCTAAATATATTGTCTATAAATAGAAGTACGTCCTGACCTTCCTCATCTCTAAAATACTCAGCCATAGTAAGACCAGAAAGGCCTACTCTCATCCTTGCTCCTGGTGGCTCATTCATTTGGCCAAATACTAGAGCAGTCTTATCTATTACTCCTGATTCAATCATTTCATAGTAAAGGTCGTTTCCTTCCCTAGTTCTCTCTCCTACACCTGCAAATACTGAGAGTCCACCATGTTCCGTAGCAATATTATTGATTAACTCTTGGATTAAAACTGTCTTTCCTACTCCTGCCCCACCAAATAATCCTATTTTTCCACCCTTAGAATAAGGAGCTATAAGGTCAACAACCTTAATTCCCGTCTCAAATATTTCCCTAGACGTTCCTTGTTCTTCAAAGGAAGGTGCTGGCCTATGAATGGGTGCCATTTTTGCTCCCTTTACTTGCTCCTTACCATCTATGGCCTGACCTAATACATTAAATAATCTTCCTAAGGTTTCTCTACCTACTGGAACAGCTATAGGTTCTCCAGTATTTACTGCCTCCATGCCTCTTACAAGACCATCAGTTGTGCTCATAGCTACACATCTAACAGTATCATCGCCAATATGCTGAGCTACTTCTACAACCAATTTTTCTTTACCTGTATCTATTTCAATGGCATTTAACAATTCGGGTAAATTTTCTTCACTAAATCGGATATCGACTACGGGGCCTATTACCTGAACAATTTTTCCTATGTTCTTTTCCATATCCCCACTCCTTTCTCTATTACTTAAGAGCTTCAGCACCTGAAACAATTTCTGAAATTTCTGCAGTAATGGCTGCCTGACGAGCTCTATTGTAACTTAATTGAAGTTCATCTATCATCTCTTCTGCATTATCTGTAGCAGATTCCATAGCAGTTCGCCTTGCTCCTTGTTGACTACAGGATGATTCTATTAAAGCTCCATATATTACGGATTGTATATATTTTGGTATTAAATAATCTAATACTTCATCAGGAGAAGGCTCAAACTCGACAACAGCACCTTTTTCCTGTGGGCCCTCTTTTAAATCTGCATTGGGAAGTAATTTAATCAACTTAACCTCTTGAGAAATGGTAGAAATAAATTTAGTGTAGACTATATATACTTTATCCACTTCTTCTTTCTCATAAATTTCCATAACCAGATTCCCAATGGTTCTTGCATGTGAAAAAGAAGGCTCTTCAGTTATATGAAGAAACTCTTCTATTACATTGTATCCTCTTCTTTTAAAATAATCTCTTCCTTTTAATCCAACAGTTATTAATGAAACCTTATCCTTTTTATCTTTTATTTCATGTTCAACTAATCTGTTGATATTGGAATTAAATCCTCCAGCTAAACCTCTATCTGCAGATATGACTATATATATAGCCCTATCCCCTTTTCTAGCTTTCAAATAAGGATGGTTTATATTCTTTGTATCTTTAAGTACCTGTTGTATATTATTATAAACCGTGTTGTAGTAAGGTCTTGAACTACCTAGCCTTTCTCTTGCTTTCCTAAGCTTTGCAGAGGAAACCAATTCCATTGCCTTGGTAATCTGTCTAGTATTACTTATCCCTCTTATTCTTCTTTTAATATCTCGTGTTGATTCAGCCAATTATTCCACCCCCAAATTATTAAGGGAATACTAAAAACTTTTTTTGAATTCTTCAATAGCCTCTTGAATTTTTTCAGTTGTTTCATCAGTTAAATCCTTGGTTTCTCCTATAGTCTCAATTATTTCAGGATAATTATTGTTTACATAAGTTATGAAATCTTTTTCGAATTGAGCAACTCTATCTAAAGGAACATCTGACAAAAATCCATTTACTACAGCATAAAGGATTACAACTTGATCTTCTACTTTCATTGGACTATATTGAGGCTGCTTTAATATTTCCATCATTCGTTCCCCTTGGTCAAGTCTACGTTGTGTATCCTTGTCAAGTTCAGATCCGAACTGAGCAAAGGCAGCTAAATCTCTATATTGAGCTAATTCAAGTTTCAAACTACCTGCCACTTTTTTCATGGCCTTTATTTGAGCTGCTCCTCCAACCCTTGATACAGATAACCCTGTATTTATAGCAGGTCTTTGTCCTGCAAAGAATAAATCCGTTTCAAGGAATATTTGACCATCAGTTATTGAAATAACATTGGTTGGAATATATGCAGAAATATCACCTGCTAAGGTTTCTATAATAGGTAATGCAGTTATAGAACCTCCACCAAATTTTTCATCCAATTTTGCAGCTCTTTCAAGAAGCCTTGAGTGTAAATAGAATACATCTCCAGGGAATGCTTCTCTTCCTGGTGGACGTCTTAACAATAAAGACATAGCTCTGTAGGCAATGGCATGTTTTGATAAGTCATCATAGACAATTAGTACATCCTTGCCCTCATCCATAAACTCTTCTCCCATACTTACTCCTGCATAGGGAGCAATATATTGTAATGGTGCTAATTCACTAGCTGTAGCAGAAACTACAATGGTATAATCCATAGCCCCTGTTTTTTCAAATACATCCACTATTTGAGCTACAGTAGATCTTTTTTGTCCAATGGCTACATATATACAGATAACATCATGACCTTTTTGGTTTATTATAGTGTCTACTGCTAAAGCAGTTTTACCTGTCTGTCTATCTCCAATAATAAGCTCCCTTTGGCCTCTACCAATTGGGAACATAGAGTCAATAGATTTTATTCCTGTTTGTATAGGTTCATTTACAGATTTTCTTGTAATAACCCCTGGTGCAATTCTTTCAATAGGTCTAAATTTAGTTGCATTAATAGGTCCTTTGCCATCAATAGGTTGGCCTAAGGCATTAACAACCCTACCTATCATTACATCACCAACAGGAACTTCTACTATTCTTCCTGTCTTCTTTACAGTATCTCCTTCTTTTATATTCTTATCAGAGCCTAAAAGTACACAACCAACGTTATCCTCTTCTAAGTTAAGAGCCATTCCGTAAACTTCTCCTGGAAACTCTATTAATTCACCAGCCATACAAGCTTCTAGACCATGGACTCTTGCTATACCATCCCCTACTTGAATAACTGTTCCTATATCAACCATATCAAGTCTTTTTTCATAATTTTTTATCTGTTCTTTTATCACTGAACTAATTTCTTCTGGTCTTAACTCCATTTTTTCACCCCAGCTTTCCTATAATGTTGCGCCTTTTAAAGTTTTTTCTATACTTTGTAATTGTCCTCTTATGGTTCCGTCTATAATTTTGTTTTCTACCCTTAAAAGAACTCCGCCTATAACATTTCTATCTACAATATTGTTTAATATTATAGTCTTATTGGTTTTGTTGCTAAGTACATGAACTAGCTTGTTTTTAAGCTTCTTATTCATATCAATAGCTGTTATAGCCGTTACCTCTATAATGTTATTATGTTCATTAAACAGTTCTTCAAATTCCTTTGATATTTCAATTAAATATCCTTCTCTTCTTTTATCTACAATAATATATAGAAAATTAAGTATCTCATAGGATACTTTATCCTTAAATATAGAAGATAATAAATCTTTTTTCTCATCCTTTGAAATCTTAGGATGACTTAATATCTTTTGAAGTGCTATTTCATTCTTCAAGATATTCGAAACTTTACCAATATCTTCTTTAAAATCTTCCAATTTATTTAATTCTAAACCAGCTTCAAAGAGAGCTTCAGCATATCTTTTGCCTACTAATTTTGCCATTCTCTCGTACCTACCTCATCTACAAATTTTTCGATTAAATTCTGTTGAGAAGCCATGTCTACATCTTTTTCAATTATTTTAGAAGCAATTAATACTGCCATCTCTCCTGCTTGCATCTTTACATCTAAAAGGGCTTTTTCCCTTTCAGCTTGTATTTCTCTTTTTGCTTTCTCAACAATATTTTCTGCTTCTTTCTTTGCTTCAACTATTATATCTTCTTTTATTTCTTCTCCTCGTCTTCTTCCATTTTCAATTATTTCCTGAGTTTCATTCTTAGCATCTTGAAGCTTTGACTCATACTCTGCTTTTAATGTCACAGCTTCTTCTTTTAATGCTTTAGCTCCATCTATATCTTTTTGAATATTTTCTTTTCTATCATTAAGTACTTTAGAAACTGGTTTATACAATAATTTTGAAAGTCCCCAAAATAATATTAAACCTGCTAACAAGGTTAAAATCATCGATGAGAGTTCTGGTATTACCCTTATTTCCATAACAAAGCCTCCTTTTCATAAGGGGTATTATGAGATGGGCTCCTTTGTATTAGGGAACCCTTCTCCTTATAATCCTAGATTCAAATATGCAGTTAATAGTGGTCTAACGAATAATAGAATTATGGCAATAACTAATCCATAAATACCAGTTGTCTCTGCTACCGCTTGACCTAAAAGCATGGTTCTAGTAATATCTGCTTGAGCCTCTGGTTGTCTTCCTACAGCATCTGCTGCTCTACCTGCAGCATGACCTTGCCCTATACCAGGCCCTATACCTGCTATCATAGCTAAACCTGCACCTATTGCTGAACATCCTAATATAAAAGCTTCACTTGTTATTCCTTGTAACATATTGATTTCCTCCTTCCAATTTTTAGAAAATTTAATCTAAATTGCCACCTATAAATATCATGGTGAGCATAGAAAAGATAAATGTTTGTAATACACCTGAAAACAGGTCAAAATATGCATGTAATGGTGGGGCAATTATTGGTGCCAATAAACCCACAGCTTGATAGACTAATCCCATAATAATTACACCACTTAGAATATTTCCAAATAAACGGAAAGATAAAGATATAGGATTAGCTAGCTCTCCTATTACATTTAAAGGAGTCAAGAAAGCCATAGGCTCAGTAAACCCCTTTAGGTAACCAAATAGGCCATTGTTTTTTAACCCAAAAAATTGGGTCAATGTAAAAGTTATTAAGGCCAAAGTCAAGGTTACACTATAATCAGATGTAGGTGGTGTAAATCCTATCAATCCAAATAGGTTAGCAAACAATAAAAATGCCATAAGAGTAAATATATAAGGGGCAAACCTTACATGTTTAGCTCCCATAGTCTGCTTAACCAAACTTTCAACTGCTTCAACAGCCAGTTCAACCACATTAAGGAAATTTGAAGGTTTCTCATCTGCACTTACTTGTTTAACCTTTTTATTTACTATTGCTGCTAAAACAAGTAATAAGATTACTACTAAATACACATTAACGATAGTATCTGGTATAAAAATAGACCTACCAAATAAATTTAATGTAAATTCTATTTTCAAATATTTCCAACCTCCTTTCTTCAAATCCTATAATATAGTATAACAAATTTCTTCAATGTGATTAATCTTTCTTTTTTTTCTTGTAATTAGTTTTATAAAATGCAGAAGTTACAATTACAATCTTTATCATCAATAATCCAAGTACTGCTGTAATAAAATTCAAATAATCAGCTACAGCTGATACTATAAGGACTATTGCATAAATAGTGTATCGTATAAAATAATGGAATATAGAATAGCCATATGCTTTTGATGGTTCCATAGTAACTGCTTTTTCAGTAGTTTTCTCAATTAATTTAAATCCTAATATGCCTATAGTTGTTCCAAATACAAAACCCAGAACATAAGGTTTTGCATCTTTTAACCCTATAAACATTATTCCAACAATAATCAAGCTATATACAATAGTTTTTCTAATTAACAAATTTGTTAGGTTTTCATCATTATACATCATTTCACTTCCTATTGTTTTTGTTTTTATCTGCTAGTTTGAATAAATTTAAAAAACCCGCTCCAGCTCCTATTATAATAAATATTAGAGTAAATATCATATCTGTACCAACTTTTTTGTCAATAAATCCACCTAAATATACTCCTATAATTATAGGAGTTATTATAGATAAGCCTATTTGAGTTATTAAGCTTAAGTTTTGAAGCATATTTTTATCATTCTTTTTACCCAAACTAAACACTCCAAACAATAGTTTGTTAAATATGTAACTATATATTTATATTAATTATATACATAATATAAATATACTTCAAATTCAACAAAAATGCAAACGTTTCTTTACAAAAAAATAGATTATTTGAAGAATTTTCTTAATAGTTTGTGCAATATTTAACATTCTTGCCTTATAATGCTTTTTATACTTAAATAGAAGAACCCCTTTTGGGGCTCTTCTATATTTCCATCTCCACTAAATCTTCCGCTATTATAAGTCCTACCTCTGTAGCTTCTTGGACTTGTTCTACAGTAAACTCTGGGTTAATCTCTTTTAGAACTATTCCCTCAGCTGTAATTTCCATTACTCCCATTTCTGTTACTATCATATCCACTTCTTTGGCAGCAGTTAAGGGTAAATTGCATCTATTAAGTATTTTATGATTGCCTTTTACAGTGTGTTCCATAGCAATAATTACCTTTTTAGCTCCTACTACCAAATCCATAGCTCCACCCATTCCTGGTACCATCTTTCCTGGTATCATCCAATTAGCTAAATTCCCCTCTTTATCTACCTGCAATGCACCTAAAACCGTTATGTCTACATGTCCACCACGGATAATCCCAAAGGATGTGGAAGAGTCAAAGAAAGCTCCACCGGGTAATATACTTACACTCTGTCCTCCTGCATTTACTATACATTGGTCTTCCTCTCCCTCTATAGGCGCTGGTCCCAAACCTATAAATCCATTTTCTGACTGAAAAGTTACATCTATACCTTCAGGAACATAGTTAGCTACCATAGTTGGTAATCCAATACCTAAATTTACTATATCTCCATCCTTTAATTCTTTAGCTACTCTTTTAGCTATTATTTCCTTCAGTTTATCCCTATCCATTATCATAGCTTTAGCCATTATTTGTCACCTCCAACAGCAATGTAATCGATAAATAATCCTGGAGTAACAACATGATTTGGGTCTATCTCTCCTACTTCCACTAAATTTTCAGCCTCAACGATTACCGTATCTGCTGCCGTTGCCATAAGGGCGTTGAAGTTTCTAGTAGCTCCATAATAGACTGTATTACCAGTCTTATCCACAGTGTGACCAGATAGTAAAGCCACATCTGCTCTCAATGGTAATTCTAACAGATACTCTTTTTCATCAATATTAATCTTCTGTTTTCCTTCTTCAACAACTGTACCTACACCTGTTGGAGTTAATATACCACCAAGTCCAGACCCTCCAGCTCTTACTTGTTCTGCTAAAGTTCCCTGAGGCACTAAAACAACTTCTAATTCCCCAGAATTCATCTGATTTCCTGTTTCCCTGTTGGTTCCCACATGGGAAGCTATTAATTTTTTAATTTGTTTATTTACTACCAATTTTCCCACACCTGAATCGACAAAACCTGAATCATTACAAATTAATGTTAAATTTTTGACACCTTTTTTTACCAAGGCATCTACTAGCTTGTGGGGAGTCCCACAGCTTAAGAATCCGCCAACCATAATGGTCATACCGTCTTCTATATGGTTAATAGCTTCATCTATACTTACTACCTTCTCCATAAATGCACCTCCATTTTTTTGGATGGGTAATAGCCAATTACCCATTATTCATCAATATCAATTATCTATGATTCTTTTCGATTGTGATTTTTTTAACAATCCTTATGAGGTCATTTTACTTTATTTCTAGAATAATTCACAATTTTGTCATCTTTGGGGCGACAAAAGTCGCCCCGATAATTTTCAATTGTTTTTATCTTTTTACTATTAATGCTATTCCTTGTCCGCCGCCTATACATAAGGTCGCCAGCCCGTTTTTAGCTTCTCTTTTCTCCATTTCATATAATAGAGTAACCAATATTCTAGCCCCCGAGGCACCAATTGGATGTCCTAGGGCTATAGCTCCTCCATTTACATTTGTCCTTTCTGGGTCTAATCCTAAATCCTTCACCACTGCTAAAGATTGAGCAGCAAAAGCCTCATTTGCCTCTACTAAGTCTAAATCTTCAATATTCATTTTAGCCTTTTTTAATGCTTTTCTAGTTGCAGGTATAGGACCTGTTCCCATTATATTAGGATTTACTCCTGCTGAAGCATAGGATATAATAGTAGCTAAAGGTTTAATCCCCAATTCTTCAGCTTTTTCCTTGGACATAATTACTAAAGCTGCAGCTCCATCATTAATACCTGAAGCATTTCCAGCTGTTACTGTACCATCTTTTTTGAAAGCTGCCCTTAATTTTGCCATTCCTTCAATAGTTGAACCAAATCTTGGATGTTCGTCTGTATCCACAATTATTGGGTCTTTTTTTCTTTGTGGAACTTCTACTGGAACTATTTCATCTTTAAACCTTCCATCCTTTATAGCTTTTTCTGCTCTTAATTGACTGCTTAGAGCAAATTGATCTTGTTCTTCCCTAGATAGATTCCATTGTTCTGCTATATTTTCAGCTGTAACCCCCATATGGTAATCATTGAAGATATCCCAAAGTCCATCTTTAACCATATAATCTTCTATGACTCCATCTCCCATCCTCTGACCCCATCTAGCCTTCTTCAGCAGATATGGAGCTTGAGACATGTTCTCAGTACCTCCAGCTAATATTATGTCTGCTTCTCCTGCCATTATGGCTTGGGCTGCTAAGGCTACCGTCTTTAACCCTGAGCCACAAACTTTGTTAACGGTAAAGGAAGGTACCTCTATAGGTATTCCTGAGTTGATAGAAACCTGTCTTGCCACATTTTGACCTAATCCTGCTTGCAATACATTCCCGAATATGACTTCATCAACCATATCTGGTGAAATATTAGCCCTACTCATAGCTTCTTTAGCTACAACAGTACCTAAAGTCACTGCTGAAACATCTTTAAAGCTACCACCAAAGGTTCCTATTGCTGTCCTAACTCCAGATGCAATAACAACTTCTCTCATTCTTCTAACCTCCTATTAATATTTTTTATATATTAATTTTCTTATTATCCTATATAATATTATTGCAAATATCATGCCAATATTATATGGATAAAAATTATTTTCCTTAATCCATTGAAATTACAAGGTTTACAATGTATTTCTCCTTTGATAAAACTGTTATTGAATTATAATAATAAGAAAGAGTGTAGATGTTTTTCTACACCGATTTATTGTTTATTTTTTAACAAACCGCTGTACATGAGCCTTATCAATTGGTATTTTTAAGGAAAGTCCTTTCATAGATTGTAGCTAATAGTCTACATAACTCTATGTTTTGTAGATATTCGGCTACAATTATAGACTTAGCCCATACTTATCAATTTTTTTATATAAAGCAGTCCTATGGATTCCTAAGTTTTCAGCAGCTAAAGTTTTATTACCTTTTGCCTTAGTTATAGCATTTATTATTGCTTCCTTTTCTGCTTCAGCTACTACATCCCTTAGAGGATAGACTTTTTTACAGCTATCCGTATATATTTTATTCTTTATTAATCTCTCTGGTAGATGATGAGGTAATATAATTTGTTGAGTGGATAGATTAATAGCTCTTTCTAACACATTTCTAAGCTCTCTTACATTTCCTGGCCAATGGTATTTCATCAATATATCTATTGTTTCTTTAGCAATAATCTTTTTTTCAGTATTCAACTCCTGCACCAGATAATTCAGTAGATGTTCTGATATCAAAGGAATATCTCCTATCCTCTCCCTAAGAGGGGGAATATCTATGTTAATTACATTCAATCTATAATATAAATCTTCTCTAAATCTGCCTTTTTCCACTGCCTCTTCTATTTTTTCATTGGTGGCTGCAATGATTCTAGCATCTAATATTATTTTTTGATTGCCACCTACTCTTTCAAACTCTTTCTCTTCCAATACTCGCAATAATTTTACCTGCATTTCTAGAGGCATGTCCCCAATTTCATCTAAAAATATGGTTCCTCCAGTGGCTAATTCAAATTTTCCTGGTTTTCCTCCTCTTTTTGCCCCGGTAAAAGCTCCTGATTCATAGCCAAACAATTCTGATTCCAACAATTCTCTAGGTATAGCAGCGCAATTAATTGGCGTAAAGGGTCCAAATTTTCTATAGCTAGCTTTATGGATTGCCTGAGCAAATAGTTCCTTCCCAGTACCTGATTCTCCTAATATTAATACTGTAGAATTAGATTGTGCAGCAGTTCTCCCTAATTTCTTTAAATATTCCATCTTCGAATCTTGAGTAATAATGCTATCAAAGGTGTATCTACTATCCTGTAATCTTTCAATTTCACCTTTATATTCATTGATTTTGTTTTCCAATTCAATTAATCCCTTTGCCATTTCTCTTATGTCGCTAGCATCTCTAAATAATACTGCTCCCACAGCTCCTATGATTTTTCCACTACGAATAATAGGGACTCTATTAGCTACCATATCATGACCTTGTATCCTTTGAATATGTCTTATTTCTTTCTTGCCAGTTTTTACAACTACGTCTAATCTTGTATTTTCAATGACTTGACTTACAGGTTTCCCTATAGCATCTTCTTCCTTTATCCCTAGTAATTCCTCATAATTCCATTTTACAATTTTACCTTCACTGTCAACTAGGGCAAAGCCTTCATAGGCATATTGAAGAAGGTCTTCTATCATATCCAAACTCATTTTTTCCTCTAGTAATTGGCTTTGGGAATCCTTAATATCTGTTATATCTCGAATTATAAATATATGATTTAATAACTTATTATCAATCTTATAAGGAATATATTTTAACAATAGATGGCTACCTTTTAAATTAAATTCTTTCTCTTTTGTTTTCCCACTTAAAAGGAAGAACTCTCTTAACTTTTCATCTTTGATGGAATTCGGAAATGGAAGGGATTTAAGTTCTCCTTCCTCTATATCTAGCATTCTCAAAACTGCAGTATTTCCATAGGAAACCTTTCTATTCTTATCTATAATAAGTATGCCATCTAAAAGGGAATTTAACAAAAAGTTCAAAAACCCTATACTGTGAACTGGAAAGTTCATAAAATCACTCCTATTTTTTGGGAACTCCATGTTTCAGGATAATATCTGCAATCCTTTCTGAAGCCCTACCATCACCATAAGGATTTACCGCATTGGCCATCTTATCGTATTCTTTTTGATTGAATATCAAAATATCCATTTCTTTTAATATGTTATCATAATCAGTTCCTACAAGTTTAGCAGTTCCCGCTTCTATTCCTTCGGGTCTTTCCGTTTCTTCTCTTACTACCAGTACCGGTTTTCCCAAACTTGGAGCTTCTTCTTGAAGTCCTCCTGAATCTGTAACTACTAAGTAGGATTTTGCCATTAGATTAGTAAATGGCTCATAGTCCAATGGTTCTATTAAATGAACTCTTCTATTGCCTTGGAATATTTCGTTAGCTATTTCCCTAACCTTAGGATTTAAATGGATTGGAAATACTACTTCCACCTCATCATATTTTAACGCTATTTGGTTTATGGCAGAGAAAATGTTTTTCATAGGCTTCCCTATATTCTCCCTCCTATGGGAGGTCAATAGTATTATCTTTTTATCTCTATAGTCCAAATCATTTAATAAAGGTATTTGAAAATTATAATCTTTTTTAACTGCATACTGTAAGGCGTCTATTACCGTATTCCCTGTAACAAATATCTTCTCATCTGAATATCCTTCTTTCAAAAGGTTGTCCCTGTTGGTCTCAGTTGGTGCAAAATGAAAATCCGTGAGTGTCCCAGTAAGCTTTCTATTTGCCTCTTCTGGATAAGGAGAATATAGATTTCCTGACCTTAGGCCTGCCTCTACATGGCCTATCTTTATCTTTTGATAGAAGGCAGCTAATGCTCCTGCAAATACGGTGCTAGTATCTCCTTGAACTAACAATACATGAGGTTTTACCTCGGTTATTACCTTTTCTAAACCTTCTAGAGCCTTCATGGTTATTTCAGTAAGACTTTGCCCAGGTTTGAAAATATTTAAATCATAATCTGGTTCTATATGAAAAAGGTTAAGTACTTGATCTAACATTTCCCTATGTTGAGCCGTTATACATATGGTATTGTCTATTTCTGAAATATTTTCCATAACCTTAATAATAGGGGCCATTTTAATCCCTTCTGGTCTTGTTCCAAATACTGTCATAACTTTAATCTTTGTCATTTTCATCCCTCTTTTTCCCACTAATTAGTCCCATCTTGCCAGCTAGTAATATAGTAAGAACAAATACTATTACAGCAATAAAAACTGCCCTTTTACTATTAGTCTTAGCTATAAAAAAAGCACATAATCCAAAGATAGCAGAGATGGAATACAATATTAATACCGTTTTTTTCTGAGAATATCCCATTTTTAACAATCTATGATGAAGATGTCCCTTATCTGCTTCTGCAATAGACCTACCATTTAACAGCCTTCTAAATATTGCAAAGGTTGTATCAAATATAGGGACTCCAAGAATTATTATTGGAACTACTACTGCAATAGTTGCAACGGATTTCATAACTCCTTCTATGGATAAGGAAGCCAATATAAAACCTAAGAATAAAGCCCCTGTATCTCCCATAAATATTTTAGCAGGATTGAAATTATAAGGTAAAAATCCAAGACAGGACCCTGCAACTATAGCAGACATAATCATAACTGGAATATAGTTGAATTTATTAGCAACAAATAAAAAGGATAAACTAGCAATCATAGCTACCCCTGCTGCCAAACCGTCTAGACCATCTATTAGGTTCAGTGTATTGGTAATTCCAACTACCCAAAATATGGTTATAGGAATGGAAAAACCATTTAACGATAATAGAGTACCTGGTTCACCGAAAGGATTGGTTATTGCCTCTATCTTCACATCCCCAAAGATCAATATAATAGCAGCTATTATTTGGAACACCAATTTTGCCTTTGGGGTTAAGCCCTTTATATCATCTATTATACCGGATATAAATATAATAGTTCCTCCTATAATAATTGAAATTAAGGTTTTATCTATTGGAAGAAATAATAAAGATGAAATAAGGATTGCAATATAAATTGCTAACCCTCCCATTAAAGGCATGGGTTTATTATGTATTCTTCTCTCGTCTTTGGGAATATCTACAGCTCCAAATTTTATGGCTAATTTTCTTGCTACCGGAGTCATGAATAATGATATAATTGCTGATATAATAAATGGTACCAATGTATTTTCCATATATTTTCGCTCCTTAATATAAGTTCTCTTAAAATTCTATATTATAATGATGAATAAGTCAATTATAGAAATGGGTTATTTACAAAGACTAATCTCCCATAAACTATTTCAAATATTTTTTCATCTCCAAAGAACCAGAAACTCCGAAATAATTATTTCTTCTTTAATCAATTTAATTTTTCTTCTATACCCATACTTTCTCTAGGGCTTTTAATGGTATAGGTTATTAATACAGACAATATCAATAATATAAAAGCTACAATATATGCCTTGTTATAGCTTTGGGTACTATCAAATATGGCTGCTCCTGTCATAGGGCCAATGGTGCCGCCAAGACCCCAACCAGTATATATTAACCCATAATTAACACCAAAGTTTTTTGTTCCATATAAATCAGATGTAGCTGATGGAAATATGGCAAAACCCGCGCCATAACACAACCCTGCAATGGCAACTCCTACTGACATAAGGCCAATATTCATATATTTACTAAATAGAAACATGTTTATTCCTTGAAGGATAAATATAATTCTCATAGTATTTATTCTACCTATTTTATCAGACATACTTCCACCTAATAATCTTCCAAAAGTATTAAATAAAGCCAATAATATGACTAGTAAAAAACCGCTTTCCCAATTGATTTGTACTTTTGCTATATTGGTAATATGACCTGTTATCATCAGTCCTGCTGAAGATGAAAGCCCTAACATTAACCATAGTTTATAAAAATTTGTAGTTTTTATCATTTCCTTCCATTCATAATCTCTATTGGAAAATGAAATATTATTATTCTCCCTAGGGTTTCTTTTGCTAATAGGTTTATAGCCTTCTGGGGGATTCTTTAAAAATTGTGCTAAAACCACGGATACAATAAGTCCAATCATTCCTATGTAGATGAAAGTAATAGATACACATTTAATATTCATTATGTAATTTGCTAAAGGAGAATATAAAATTGAAGACAATCCAACCCCCGCCACTACTATACCCGTAATCAAACCCTTTTTTTCTGGTGGGAACCATTTAACTGTAGGTGGCGTAGTTGAAGCATTTAATGTGCCTATACCTACTCCAGCTATTATTCCAACAGTCAATATCATCATATTAGGGTTGGTGGTAAAGCCAGATAATATAAATCCTAAACCCATTAGAACTCCACCAATAGTACCTGTTAGCTTAGGTCCTTTTTGGTCTTGAACCCTTCCAAAGATTACCATGGCAATTACAAAAGAAATGGTTGCAATGGTATAAGGCAAAGAAGCCTCTTTACTTGTCCAGTTCAATTGAGTAATAAGAGCTTTACTTATAACACTCCAAGTATAGAGCACTCCAGAAACAAAATTTATCCCTGTAGCTGCTCCTAGTACCACTAAACCTTTTGATTTAATATTTTTCTCCATTATTTAGCCTCCTATACAACTAACCATTAGCTTCATATAATAATAAGCGAGCCATAAGATGAAACCTAGCTCGCATAATTTATTGTATTATTTTGTACCGAATAATCTATCCCCTGCATCTCCAAAACCTGGAACTATATAAGCATGATCATTTAAACCTTCATCAATACTAGTTACATATATGTCCACGTCTGGATATTTGCTGTGGACTGCTTCTATTCCTTGTGGTGCTGCTATTAAGCATACTAACTTAATATTTGTAGCCCCTCTTTCTTTTAAAAACTTGATGGCAGCTGTTGCTGAACCTCCAGTTGCTAACATTGGGTCTAATATGATTAAATCCCTCTCTTCAATATCCTGAGGTAATTTACAATAATACTCCACAGGTTTAAAGGTTTCTGGATCTCTATAAAGACCAATATGTCCTACCTTGGCAGCAGGAAGTAAATCTAACATCCCTTCTACCATTCCAAGGCCAGCTCTTAATATAGGTACTAATCCAAGCTTTTTACCGGAGATAACCTGGGATTTGGTTTTAGCTAAAGGAGTTTCAATTTCTACTTCCTCTAAAGATAAATCCCTAGTAACTTCATAAGCCATCAGGGTAGAAATTTCTTTTACCAATTCCCTAAATTCCTTTGGGCCAGTGTCTTTGTCCCTAATAAATGTAAGTTTGTGCTTAATTAATGGATGATCTAATACGATAACCTTTCCCATGAAAAAACTCCTTTCCTATAGTTTAAAAACTTCTTAATAATTATATCACAAATTAGCTTCTATATCAGAAATTTTATTTACCCTTCTTTCATGTCTTCCACCTAGAAATTCTGCTTTAAGCCAGGTAGATACTATCTCTATAGCTAAGTCCTTTCCTATTACCCTTCCACCTAATGCAATAATATTAGCATTATTATGTTCTATACTCATCCTAGCAGAATAGGTATCACTACAAAGGGCACATCTAATACCCCTTACCTTATTACAAGTAATGGAAATGCCTATTCCAGTACCACATATAGCTATGCCTCTTTCCACTTCTCCAGCTATTACTGCTTCTGAAAGTTTTCGTCCATAATCAGGATAATCCACAGAATCTAAGGAATTGGTACCATAGTCCATATATTCAATACCTTCTTCTTTCAAAAATTCTTTTATATGTTCCTTTAATTCAAAACCGCCATGATCACTACCTATGCCAATTTTCAATTTTATCTCCTCCTTTTTCAATTGCCTTCTGTCAATTGATTAACCATTTCTTTTAGCGCTTCTTTTATATCTTCTTTCGCCTTATTATAGGCCTGGATATTTCCACCAAAAGGGTCATCTATGTCTTCTTCTTTCCCATAGGCGTACTCTTTCAAAGTATAAACCTTTCCTTGGATAAAATCAAACTTGGATATTAGTAATTCTTTATGAGATAATCCCATGGTTAGAATTAAATCTGCCTCCTCCAATAAATCTCTATGGATAATATTTGCTCTATGGCCTTTCAAATCTAATCCTTCTGCCTTCATGGATTCAATAGCACCTTTAGAAGCCTTTTCTCCATCAAAAGCAAATACACCTGCGGACTTTACATTTATATCAAGCCCTTTTTCTTTAGCCATCTCCTCTAAAAGTGCTTTTGCCATAGGGCTTCTACAAGTATTACCAGTGCAAACAAAAAGTATATTCACCTTTCTCTCTCCTTATACCTTTATTATATTTCCTCCTGAAGCCTTTTTTAATCTATTCATAATAGCTGTACCAATATAAGATAACTCTACTCCTTCAGCAAGAATTATGTCTACATTTTTTTCGTCAAACAACCTAATGGTGTTAAAAAGATTATGACCAATGGTTTCCATGTTTTTTCTACTTCCTACAGATATTACTAGCCCTTCTTCATATCTATCCTTGGTCTCATCTGTAGCCATTATGCCAACGGTTTTCCCTTGAGATGTGATTTTTTTTGCTTTTATTATTATTTCTTTAACCATATCCTCTACATCTCCAACAAATACTATCATATCTGCCTTTGGAGCATAATGTCTATATTTTTGTCCAGGGGATTTAGGGATAATATTCTTATTATCTTTGATAATGCTCAAATCCTCTTTTACACTGGGAATTACCTTCTGTAAATCCTCCAAGGTTATTCCACCGGGCCTTAGTATCATGGGTATATCCCCAGTTAAATCTAAAACCGTAGATTCAAGGCCTACCCCAGTAGCGCCACCATCTATTATCATATGGACTTTCCCATATAAATCCTCTATAACATGACTAGCTGATGTAGGGCTAGGTTTACCAGAGGTATTAGCAGAAGGTGCAGCAATAGGTACGCCACTCCTTTTAATGAGCCCAAAAGCAATAGGATGATTAGGCATTCTAATCGCTACTGTATCAAGTCCAGCAGTTATAATGTCTGGAACTACATTGCTTTTTTTGAACAATATTGTTAAGGGTCCTGGCCAAAACCTTTCTATTAGCATTTTTGCTTCCTTGGATATAAATTGTACTAAAGGCTTTATGTCTTCTGTAGAAGATACATGCAGTATTAAAGGATTATCCTGTGGTCTACCCTTTGCAATAAATATTTCCTTTACCGCCTCTTCATTAAGCCCATTTGCTCCTAGACCATAGACGGTTTCTGTAGGAAAAGCTACCAGCTTTCCTTCTTTAATGAATTTTGCTCCTTCCATTACCAGTTCCTTTTCTGGGTTTATTCCATTTACTTTAATTACTTTGGTTTTTATTGGCTTCATAATTTCCCTTCTTTTCATGTCTTCTTCATGTACTATTATACATTATAAGGTGGATAATTAAACAAATTTTTCTTTTAAATTTTACTAGCTATTAGTACAATGCATAATTGAGACAGGAGAATTTTTTCTCCTGTCTTTATAATTGGAAAATTGTTCTTATTATCTAATCCTTAGAATATTAATTATATAGAAAGGGTGAGAATATGAAAGATATATGGATAATAACAATTTATGGTTTTGTTGTAGGTATGGTAGGCACAGGCCTTGGTGGGTTGGTTTCTCTTTTTGTTAAAAACACCAATAGAACTCTATCTTTCCTATTAGGATTAACTGGAGGATTTATGTTGTTTATTGTAACCTTTCATCTGCTACCTGAGTCCTTTATTCTTGGAGGTTTATTTATTGCTATTATTGGGATTTTATTAGGTATTATACTGGTAATATTCGTAGAAAAGCACGTAGAACAGATGATAAAAAATCCTCTTGTAAAGAGCAGTTTGCTTTTAGGCATAAGTATAGCAGTCCACAATTTTCCTGAAGGTTTAGCCTTAGGTTCTAGTTTTTTAACCATGTCCAATTTAGGACCTGTTCTTTCCTTAGCTATGTTATTACATAATATACCAGAGGGATTGTCCATGGCCATACCTTTAAGAGTTGGAAATAAATCTTCTCTCAAAATTATTTTCTACACCCTAATAACGGGAATCCCCACAGGAATAGGTGCATTTTTAGGTGCTTATATAGGAATGATTTCAAATATATTTATCTCTTTATGCCTATCCTTTGCTGGTGGTACTATGCTATATATAATTTGCGATGAAATAATACCCAGCGCAAAAACCCTCCACAAAGGGAGGGCTTCATCTATAGGCATAGTAATTGGATTTGTAATTGGAATTGTATTATATTTTTAGTCTACCAAACGGCTACATATCCGTCGGTTCTTGGTTCACAAGCTCCACATAATATACCATTATGGTCTCTCCAGATAATTTCTCCTCTACCAAATCCTACACTATCAGCTTTAACTACAATATTATGGCAAGCCCTTTCTAATTGAAGGGCCAAATTGTTATCAAAGGATTGCTCCACTTCAATTGTTTTATCTCCTACCCATTGCCATCTAGGTCTATCCAAAGCATCCTGAGGATTTAATTTATACTCAATAGTATTGATTAATACTTGTAAATGTCCCTGTGGTTGCATAAAGCCTCCCATTACTCCAAAGGGACCAACTGGCTTTCCATCCTTCATTAAAAATCCTGGTATTATAGTGTGATAGGGTTTTTTACCTCCTTCTAGAGCGTTGTCTGAATTTGGGTCTAAACTAAAGTTACAACCTCGATTATGCATTGCAATACCCGTATTTGGAATAACTATTCCAGAGCCAAAGCCCATATAATTACTTTGAATATAGGAAACCATATTCCCATATTGATCAGCAGTTGCTAGGTAGACGGTACCACTCTTTGAAGGTTTCCCTACTTCAGGCAATATTGCCTTTTCATTGATTAGTTTAGCCCTACTTCTGGCATATTCCATGGACAAAAGTTCTTCTACTGATACTTTCATGGACTTAGGATCCGCCACATATTCTTTAGCGTCTTTAAAAGCCAATTTGAGAGCTTCAATCTGATAATGGGTGCTATTGAAGGAGTTCATATCATCAAGTTTTAATTGTTTTAATATATTTAATGCCATTAATACAGTAATCCCATGACCGTTTGGAGGTATTTCATATACATCGAAACCTTTATAATCAGTAGATATTGGTTCTACCCATTCTGGATAATAATCCTCTAAATCCGATAGCTCCAAAAATCCATCATTTTCTTTAAAGAAAAGAGCAATTTTTTCAGCTAATTCTCCCCTATATATGGTTTCTGAAAGAGTGTTTCCTATTTCTTCTAAGGTATTTCCATGATCTTCCAAACAGAGTAAGTCTCCTGCTCTCATACATTTACCCTCTGGTGCAAAGGTATCAAACCATCCTTCAATGGATTTGTCCTCTTTTAATGCTTTAGAAAATTTATTGAAGGATTTTTTCCATACACTTCCAACGCCTGGTTGGATAATAAAACCTTCTCTTGCATAGGAAATAGCTGGCTTTAATAATTCCTTAAACTCTAATGAGGAACCAAATTTTTTCCATAATTCAGCCCAAGCTGCAGGAACTCCTGGCACATTTACTGGAACTACTCCAACAGTTGGAATACTATCTAATCCTCTTTGTTTTAATGCTTTAATGCTTATCTTTTTAGGAGAAGGTCCACTAGCATTAAGACCATGTAATTTTCCTTTTGTCCAAACCAATGCAAAAGCATCTCCACCTATGCCATTAGCAGTTGGTTCTACCACTGTTAAAGTAGCTGCCGTTGCTACGGCTGCATCAATTGCATTTCCACCTTTTTTTAATATTTCTAACCCTGCATTTGCTGCCAATGGATTTCCAGTAGCTACCATACCCTTTTTGCCATAGATTACATTTCTCCTTGATGGATAATGATAGACTAATGGATTGAATTCAAATTTCATATATTGATTCCTCCTTTAGTAATTTCATTCTTCATATATTATAATATAGAAAACTCGGATAGAGTTTGCTATCCGAGTCTATATATTAACCTACTTGTTTTAATTTTTCTGCTTGATCTGAAGTTATTAAACCATCTATCATATCATCAATATCCCCATCTAAAAAGTTTTCCAACTTATAAATGGTCATATTGATTCTGTGGTCTGTAATCCTTCCTTGTGGGAAATTATAGGTTCTTATTCTTTCGGACCTATCTCCTGTTCCTACTTGGGATCGTCTTTCCTCAGCTATTTCAGCATGTTGTTCTCTCATCATCTGGTCGAATAATCTAGTCTTCAGTATTTTCATTGCCTTTTCTTTATTCTTCAGCTGAGATTTTTCATCTTGACAAGCTACTACCATCCCCGTTGGAATATGGGTTATTCTCACAGCGGAGTCGGTAGTATTAACGCTTTGACCACCATTTCCAGATGAACGATATACATCCACCCTAATATCATTTTGATTTATTTCAATATCGATATCCTCTGCTTCTGGCAATACTGCTACAGTTGCTGTAGAAGTATGAATTCTACCACTAGATTCAGTTGTAGGAACCCTTTGAACCCTATGGACTCCAGATTCATATTTCAACCTACTATAGGCACCTTTACCTTTTATCATAAATATTACTTCTTTAAATCCACCAACGCCTTGTTCACTGGAACTCATCAGTTCAGTTTTCCATCCTTGTCTTTCTGCATACATACTATACATTCTAAACAAATCCCCTGCAAATAATCCTGCCTCGTCTCCACCAGCTCCTGCTCTAATTTCAACGATTACATTCTTATGATCATTTGGGTCCTTTGGTATAAGGAGTATCCTTAATTCTTCTTCCAATCTTTCAACAATCTCTTCATATTCTGCTATCTCTTCTTTTAATAATTCCTTCATTTCATCATCTAATTTTTCTTTGAGCATTTCTTTATCTTCTTCTAAAGTATTTTGGGCTTTAGTGTATTCCTTATACTTGGTTACAATTGGTTCTATGTCTGCATGCTCCTTAACAAGTCTTTGCCATTCTTCAATATTATTTATAATTTCAGGGTCAATTATTTTCAGGCTTAATTCTTTATATTTATTTTCTATAAAGGATAATTTTTCTAACATATTATACCTCCTCTCCAAACTCAATCTTATATATAAATTTTATAATCAAATTAACAATTTCATTTATATTATACCATGATTTATACTAAAAAATCCAATGCACTAGATTAGAATAGCATAAATATGTATTATTATAAAGGATTATTTTTAAATTTTTTTACTTTTATAATATAATATGGAACTTATGCCTCCTACTAATATTAAATAGATAGGACTTATGCCTAAAAAGACTATAATTAAAGTGGTTATTATGGATATTGATAGTTTTTTATAATCAAATTTAGATTGTTTTGCCAAGCGATATACAGCAGATGCTATTAATGCAACTACTGCTGGTCTAATCCCTAAAAATACCTTTTCAATAATGGGATTATTTCTAAATTGGAAAAACACAGTGGCAATTGAAAGTATAATTAAGAAGGATGGCAAAGTAGTTCCCAAAGTACAAGCTAATGCTCCTTTTAATCCTTTTAATTTATACCCTACAAATATACTCACATTTACAGCAATAGGCCCTGGAGAGCCTTGGGATATGGCGATAATATCTAAAAATTCTTCTTCCTTTACCCATTTTTTGTTATCCACTATTTCTTTTTGAATTATGGGTATCATAGCGTAGCCTCCCCCAATGGTAAAGGCACCTACCTTAAAAAATGTTTTAAACATATCAAAAAGCATATGTTCCACCTACCTTAATAGATAATTGCTCCAGTTATTCCTGCCAATATAATTGCATATATTGGATTAAGCTTTTTAAAAGAAACCAGATAGAATAATATTACACTAATAATTACGGATTTTAAATCAATAAACGCATCCATGGCTACAGATATAGAAGCGGAAGCTATTAACCCTAACACTATTGGTCTAATACCAATAAAAAACCAATCCGTATAAGGAGAATCTTTAAATTTATTTAGAAAGTGGAATATAATACTCATAATAATGAAAGAAGGCAATACTACAGCTATGGTTGCTACAAAAGATCCTAATATGCCTGATACCCTATATCCTAAAAAAGTAGCAGTATTTATTGCTATAGGCCCTGGAGTCATTTCTGATATGGCTAAAATATCTATAAATTCTGCATTTGTTAGCCAGCCATGAACCTCAATTACTTCTTCTTTTATTAGAGGAAGCATAGCATATCCTCCACCAAAACTAAAAGCGCCTATTTTAAAAAAGGAGATAAACAATTTAATTAACAGACTCATCTATTCCAACTCCCTTTATCCAATATTCCAAAAACTACTCTATCCAACCCTTGTAAATCCTTTAATATTTGGACATTATTAAAACCTTCATCTATCATCATATGCATCACTTCATCACCTTGATTGTAGCCTATCTCAAAAATCAACAAACCCTCTTCTGTTAAATAGTTTTTACTTTCTGGGATTATCCTTCTATAAAATTTTAACCCATCCTCTCCCCCATCTAAAGCTTCTTTGGGTTCATAATCCTTTACTTCTACTTGAAGGGTATTTATTTCCCTTTCTGGTATATACGGTGGATTTGAGGTTATTATATGAAATTTTTCATTTAATCCTTCTATCCCCTTAAATAAATCACCTTTATATAGGTTGACATTGTTTAATTTAAATCTTTCCTTATTTATTTTAGCTACCTTCAACGGTATTTCATGAATATCCACCCCATATACGGTAGCATTTTTCTTATAATAAGCAATGCTTAAAGCTATGGCACCGCTACCTATACCTAGATCTAATATATTTATAAGATCATCCTTATATTTATCATCTATATATTCTAAAACATATTCTACGAGAATTTCCGTATCAGGACGAGGTATTAAAACCCCTTCTTCTACATAGAAATCTAAACCCATAAATTCCTTCTTGTTAATAATATATTGGATAGGATATCCTTTAGCTCTCTTCTCCATCAATTCCAAAAATTTATCCACAATAGGCTTAGATACCTTCTCTTTTCCATGGGTATAGATATAGATTTTATCCACATTTAATAATTCACTTAATAAAAGAGTAGCCTCTAATACAGGGTTTACATATTGTCTATCCTTTATCAGATCTACTCCTCTTTGTAATAAACGATTTATTTCCATAGGTCTTCTTCCTTTTTACCCGTAAGGACTGCCTTTAATGCCTCTATAGCCACTTCTATTTGGGATTCATCTGGCTCCTTAACTGTAGCAATTTTTTGTATTATTAATCCAGGATAGGATAGATAATAAGCCAATTTGGAACTACTTTTGCCAATAATCCTATTTATCTCATAGGAAATCCCTGCTATTACAGGAAGCATTACTAATCTTATTAAAACCCTTTGTAAGGGGTTAGGCCATCCAAAGAAGGATAAAACTAGAATACTTACAATCATAACCATGAATAAAAAACTTGTTCCACATCTAGGATGTAGTATAGGATATTTTTTCACATTCTCCACAGTCAAAGTATCTCCATTTTCATAACAATGAATGGTCTTGTGTTCTGCACCGTGATATTCAAAAACTCTTCCTACATCCTCCATTCTAGAAACTACTGTCACATATATTAGGAATAATACAATACGAACTAAACCCTCTATTAAATTCAACAGGAATGGAGTCTCTAAGTTTTTTTTAAAAAAATTAGTGATAAGGCTTGGCAATAATATAAATAATAGAATGGTAAATACGAGGGATATCATTAGTGTAAATACTATTTCTGCGTCTTCTCTTTTATCCTTAAAAACCCTATCTAGAAAAGATTCCTTCTTTTCTTCTTCAATACCCTCTTCAAAGAATTCAGCAGAATACATTAAGGCCCTTATACCAAAGGCCATTGATTCTACTAAACCTACCACACCTCTTATAAGAGGAAACCTAAAAAATTTATATCTCATACCTAAAGTATTTAATGTTTCTTTTTTTAGAACTATTTCACCATCTGGCTTTCTTACAGCAATAGCCAGATCCTTTGGTCCTCTCATAAGAATTCCTTCTATTAATGCTTGCCCACCAATGGAAGTTATATGTTCAGGAAGTCTTTTTACTTCTTTTATCTTCATTTAATCAACACCCCTACTGGGACAGCAGGGACGGTTCTCCCTGTCCCATAAATCTTCTTTTGGGACAGGGAGAACCGTCCCCATTGTCCCACATTGTCCCAAATAAAAATAAAGGTTAGATGCTATATTCTATATAGGCAACTAACCTATTTGGTTTTGTAATAATAGAAATTAATCCATACCATATTTTTTCTTGAATTTTTCCACACGACCACCACGTTCAGTAAACTTTTGACGTCCTGTAAAGAATGGATGGCATTCTGAACAAATTTCTACTTTTAAATCTTCCTTTGTTGAACCAGTTTTGAATGTATTGCCACAGGCACATCTTACTGTAGCTTCATAATATTCTGGATGTATTCCTTTTTTCATTCCTTTCACCTCTCTTTATTGCAAGTATACAATATACATTATTTCACATAATTTGACCAGTTAATTATAGCACAATCCTAAAAATATTTCAACTATAACCAAATTTTATTTCTCATATCTTCTATAAACTCTTCATTAGACTTAGTCCCCATTAAATTATCTATTAAAGTTTCCGTTACATCTTGAGTAGGAGCATTCCCTAATGCCTTTCTAATATTCCAAATAGTTTCTAATTCCTTTTGGGTTAATAGTAAGTCTTCTCTTCTAGTTCCAGATTTGTTGATGTCCAAAGCTGGGAATATTCTTTTTTCTGAAAGCCTTCTATCTAAATGTATCTCCATATTACCTGTACCCTTAAACTCTTCAAATATAACATCATCCATCCTACTACCAGTTTCAACTAAAGCAGTAGCTAAAATAGTTAAGCTACCTCCTTCTTCTAAATTTCTGGCTGCACCAAAAAATCTCTTTGGTCTATGCAATGCTCCAGGGTCTAATCCACCGGATAAGGTTCTTCCTGTGGCTGGGATGGTAAGATTATAGGCTCTTGCAAGACGGGTAATACTATCCAATAGGATTATAACATCTTTTCCATGCTCAACAAGTCTTTTAGCCCTTTCCAGGACTATTTCCGCAACCTTAGTATGATGATTTGGAAGCTCGTCGAAGGTTGAATATACCACATCTCCATCGACAGATCTTTTCATATCTGTAACTTCTTCAGGTCTTTCATCTATTAAAAGCACAATTATTTCTATCTCTGGATGATTCTTAGAAATGGCGTTAGCAACAGATTTAAGAAGTGTTGTTTTACCTGCTTTTGGTGGAGAGACAATCATCCCTCTCTGTCCCTTTCCAATGGGAGCTATTAAATCGATAATTCTAGTGGAAAGATTATTTGGAACTGTTTCCAATGCAATTCTTTGTCTTGGGTATATTGGGGTTAGACTATCAAAATCTGGTCTCTCAAGGCAAGTTTCTGGATCTAATCCATTTACACTTTTTACATAGAGAAGAGCTTTATACTTTTCTCCCGATTTAGCAGGCCTAGTTATACCAAATACTTTGTCTCCTGTTCTAAGTCTAAACCTTCTAATCTGGGAAGGGGATACATATATATCATTATCTCCCGATAAATAATTTTCAGATCTTAAAAATCCATATCCATCTTGATGTGTTTCCAATATTCCTTCTGCACCGTCAATGTTGTCCATCTGTTCTAATTCTTCAGTAACCTTGTCAGGTAATTCCTCCATATCGATATCGCTAATATCTATTTCCTCTGTTGTCTTTTTCTGAGGTAACTCCTCTTCTTCTTTAACTGTGTTTTGCATAATCATATCTATTAATTCATCTTTTCTATATTTAGTAATGCTTTTTAGCCCCAAGGTCTTAGCTATAACCCGCAAGTCCTCTAATTTTTTTTCACGTAATATACTTGAATCCAATACTACACCTCCATAATATTTAAAAAGCTACCGCTGGGAGTCTATTTTTCGATTCCATAGCGGTTTTATATTATTAAAATAATCTTATCCTGTAAAAAATTTGGAATACCTCAAGAAATGCCAAACAGATGAGTATTATTAGGATCATAATATCATTATAACATTTATAAGTCAAATTATATTATTTCGCATATTCAGGTTTTTTATCCAACCTATGTATAGCTTCGATAAATCTTATAGTACCCGTCTCTGCTCTCATTACTACAGAATAGGTTTTAGCCATATAATTTTCATAGTAAACCACGCCTTTTAATAATTCCCCATTAGAAATACCTGTAGCTGAAAAGATTATCTCTTTTCCCTTAATCAAATGGTCCATGGTCAGTAAAGAATTTACATCTCTCAGGCCCATTTCTTTGCATCTTTTTATTTCTTCATCCTTAGTTGGATGAAGCCTTCCCTGAATTTCCCCGCCTAAACATTTTAACGCTGCCGCTGCAAGAACTCCCTCTGGTGCTCCACCTATACCTAATAAAATATCCACCCCAGAATCATCAAAACAAGTAGCTATAGCTGCAGCTACATCACCATCTTGAAAAAGCTTAATTCTCGCTCCAGCTTTTCTAACCTTATGTATTAGTTCTTCATGCCTTGGTCTATCTAACATAGTTACAGTTATATCGGAAATATCCTTGTTTAATGCCTTAGAAAGGTTTTTTAAATTTGTCTCTACAGTTTCATCTAAATTTACCTTTCCTGCTGCTTTTGGACCTACTGCTATCTTATCCATATACATATCTGGTGCATGTAATAAGCATCCTCTTGGTGCTACAGCAACTACTGATATAGCATTAGATAATCCTTTAGCAACAGCAGTAGTCCCATCTAGTGGATCTACTGCTATGTCCAATTTTATTGAATCCTCAGTGGCTTTTCCTATCTGTTCTCCTATATATAGCATAGGGGCTTCGTCCATTTCTCCTTCGCCAATAACCACTACCCCATCTATTGTAAGGGTATCAAACATTCTTCTCATACCGTTTACGGCTGCCCCATCAGCTTTGTTTTTGTCTCCTCTTCCTAGATGACGGGCTGATTGTAATGCAGCAGCTTCTGTAACCCTGACCAAATTTAAAGCTAAATTTCTATCCATAGAAATGCCTCCTATAATCGTTTATTCATTATATAGTATATTCCATTGCATATTTTTATGTCAATTAGTGTATACTATTTAGCAATGTTTTTTCAATAATTCCTTCAATATATTATTCTTGTCCAATCTATGGCGGGCTTCAACAAATCTTATGGTTCCTGTTTTTGATCTCATTACTACAGAATGGGTTTTAGCTAAATTATCTCCATAATAGACTACTCCCTTTAATAGATCTCCATCAGAAATACCTGTAGCTGCAAAGAAAATATCATTTCCTCTGGCTAAATCATCTAATGTAAGAACCTGTTCCATTCTTTCTTTCGTCCAACCTAATTTTTTACATCTTTCCAGTTCCTTATCACTCATAGGATAAAGTCTACCTTGAAAATCTCCACCCATACATTTTAGCGCAGAAGCAGCAATTACACCTTCTGGTGCTCCACCAATACTTATCATTATGTCAACGCCAGTATCTTCAAAGGCAGTAGCTATAGCTGCAGCCACATCTCCTTCTCCAAACAGCTTTATTCTAGCACCTATTCTCCTAACTTCATCTATAATATCTCTATGCCTTTCCCTATCTTGTATAATAACGGTTAAATCAGAAATATCCTTATTTAAAGCCTTAGCTACTGCATATAGATTTTCTTCAATGGATGAATCTATATGGATTTTTCCTGCTGCCTTTGGCCCTACTGCTATCTTTTTCATATAGGTATCTGGAGCATTTAACAGGCAACCCTTTGGTGCCATGGATATAACAGAAATAGCATTAGGCAAACCCTTTGCAACAAGAGTGGTTCCATCCAATGGATCTACTGCTATATCTGCACTCACATCCATTCCCGCTCCTATTACCTCGCCAATATATAACATAGGTGCTTCATCTAATTCCCCTTCCCCTATTACCACTTGTCCTTTAGTATTAACAAGATTAAAAGCAGCCCTCATACCATCCACTGCAGCTTGGTCTGCTCCAATTTTATCTCCTCTACCCATATATCTACCAGAAGCTAGTGCAGCAATTTCTGTTACTCTCACTAAAGACAAAGCTAAATCCCTATCCATTATTATCTCTCCTTTATAATTAATTGTGCTATACTATATTATAAACTAAATTGATTAATAATAAAACAAAAAAAGCAGGCCAAAGCCTGCCTTCATAATTGCTAGTTGTTTACCCCTTCCCAATCTTTAAGAAACCTTTCAATCCCTATATCTGTTAAAGGATGGGCTAGCATCTGTAGAAATACTTTATAAGGTATGGTGGCTATATGAGCTCCTGCCTTTGCAGCTTCTATTACATGGATTGGGTGTCTAACACTTGCTGCAATTATTTCCGTATCTATTCCATGGGTATCAAATATTTGTACTATATCGTATATAATATTCATACCTTCATTGCCGATATCATCTAACCTTCCTACAAAAGGACTAACATAGGTTGCTCCTGCTTTTGCTGCTAATAAAGCCTGATTAGGAGAAAATACCAAGGTTACATTGGTTTTTATTCCTTCTTTGGATAGGATTTTCACTGCTTTTAATCCTTCTTTGGTCATGGGGATTTTAATAACTATATTAGGATGTATTTTGGCTAAATCTCTAGCTTCTTCTACCATTCCTTCTTTCTCTAATGAAATGACCTCTGCACTAATAGGTCCATCCACAATACTAGAAATCTCTTCTATAACCTGTTTAAAATCTCTACCTTCCTTTGCTATCAACGATGGATTAGTTGTTACACCACAAATTACTCCCCATTCATTAACTTCTCTTATCTCATCTATATTGGCTGTATCAATAAATAGTTTCAAAATAATTCACCTCTTCAAAAATTAATAGTTACCCTTCATATCTTAGGGCGACCTTTGGTCGCCCCACAATTATACATTGTGAATTGTGTATTGATTTAAACTCTGCCAACAGAACCAAATAGCTTCATCTTCTCTTTTATAACCTCTTTCATAGCATTTTTGGCTGGTGCTAATATTTTTCTTGGATCTATGTTATCTGGATTTTTCTTTAGGAAATCTTTAATTGCATTGGAAAATGCCATTCTCAAATCCGTATCTATATTAATCTTATTTATTCCAAGGGATACTGCCTTTTCTATTGCCTCTTTTGGAACTCCACTAGAACCATGTAGTACCAAAGGAATATTTAACATTTCCTTAATAGTTTTTATCCTATCAAAATCTAGTTTAGGTTCTCCTTTATATACTCCATGAGCAGTTCCTACTGCTATAGCCAAATAATCTACGCCGGTTTCATCTACGAATCTTTTAGCTTCATCTGGGTCCGTAAAAGTTGCATCCCTTTCATCAACGGTTATATGGTCTTCCGTTCCACCTATTTTACCTAATTCCGCTTCTACAGATACCCCTACTGCATGGGCTACTTCTATAACCTTTTTAGTTATTGCAATATTGCCTTCCAAATCAAATCTAGAACCATCTATCATTACAGAAGAAAAACCATGTCTTATACAGAGCATAACTTGGTCAAAATCTGTACCATGGTCTAAATGTAATGCAACAGGAACTTTAGCCTTTTCAGCTGCTAATTTCCCCATGGCAGCAATATATTCAACACCTGCATACTTTAATCCACCTTGACTTGCTTGAAGTATTACAGGAGAATTAGTCTCTTCTGCTGCTTCGATTATAGCTTGAACTATCTCCATATTATTCACATTAAAAGCTCCAACGGCATAGTTATTCTTGTGAGCATCTTGTAAAATTTCTATTCCAGTAACTAACATAATTTAAGCCTCCTCTTATTTTTTAATATCTCTATCCCTTTCCTTTATGGAATCGATACAGGAAATATTTCTTTCTTCAAGTATTATCTTATCCTTTTTTAATAAAACACTCAAGTCCTCTTCTGTTTCTGCAAAGACAATTTTTACACTGTGACAATTTAAACATTCTAATTCAATTCTATCGGAAAATAATTTTATATTTATGCTAGAATATCCACAATTACACTTAATTTTATTTTCCTTTTTTAAAGTATATAATATGCCTAGTATCTTAGCCAGCACTTTGAAATTATTGAAATAGTCATTTGATATCTTTTCATCAATACTATCCCTTTTCTTCACTGCTTTCTCTAATAGAATCTTTTCTGCCATCTCCTTACTGCCTAAAAAGAAATTTCTAGTACCATAAGGACAATATTTTAAATTATTATCCTTTAATATAGTATGCAAATCCATATGATAATAATGCTTATTTCCACAATTAAAACAATTAACTATAAAATCTATTCCTTTGTTCTTTTTCTTAATAATAAAATTTGTTTCACCACATTCACATTTGTATTCAGTTTTTTCTCCATTCATAATCTGAAACAAATTTAGCTCATATTCCTTTAATCTAGCACAAAAATGACACCTTAAAATTAGGGTTTTGCATCCATTTATAAGCATATAGGACACACCTCCTAATTATTAGTTCTATATTGGCTCATAAAATCCTTCTATTTGTCGAAAAATAAATAAAAAAATAAGTTCCTCTTATTGGACTCAATGCCAAAAAGGAACTTATTAACAAATTATCTTTTTTTCAATCCTAATATTTCTCTAGCCTCATCTGGAGTAGCTATCCCTCTGCCTAGTTCTTTTGCAATTCTTACTACTTTCTCTACCAATTCACCATTGGATTTAGCTAATACTCCCCTTTCAAGATAGACATTGTCTTCAAATCCTACTCTAACATGACCACCCATGGCAATGCCTATAGCAGCCATTGGCATTTCATGTCTTCCCACACCTGCTACTGTCCATGTAGAACCTGCTGGTATACTATGTACCATAAAAGCTAAATCCCTAGCAGTTGCAGCCATTTGAACTCCTAGAACAAAATCGAAATGCATAGGCTCTTCAATATATCCTTGCTTAGCATATTTAATAGCATAATCTATCATTCCCTTGTCGAAGACTTCTACCTCGGGTTTAACACCTTTTTCAATCATTATCTTACCAAAGTTCTTTATAGTATTTTCAGTATTAACAAATATTTCATCTCCACCAAAATTTAATGTTCCGCAATCTAAAGTTGCCATCTCTGGAAGAAGTTCCACCGGTTGAAGCCTTTCCTCATCAGACATACCTACTGCTCCTCCCGTTGATGGTTGGATAATTATGTCAGGACATCTTCTTTTTATCTCTTCTATGCACACTCTAAACCTTTCCTTATCTTGAGTAGGAGTACCATCGTCATACCTTACATGTAAATGTATAATACTTGCTCCTGCTTTGTAAGCAGATTCTGCTTCTCTACCTATTTCCTCTACAGTATAAGGTATATTTGGATTATGTTCCTTTGTTACCTCTGCTCCACATATAGCAGCTGTTATAATAAGTTTATCCATAGAAGAACCTCCTTTTTACTTTCTTTTCTTATCCTTTGGAACTACACAAGTTCCTTCAGCCCTACAAACTACTATGGGTTCGTCTAAAACATCACATGCTGAATCATTGATATCTGGTCTAGGAATAATGACTTTTCTTGCTTCAAATTCCATTTTCCTTGATGTATTCCCTATTTTAGTTATCTCACCCACCGCTTCAATAAACTCACCAGCATAAACAGGAGCTAGAAATTCTACATTATCATAAGCAACAAATAAGCCTTCATCTCCATCATTTCTAATAAGTAATTCCGTAGCCACATCTCCAAATAATTGAAGCATTTTGGCACCATCCACTAAATTTCCTCCATAATGAGCATCTCCCGAGCTCATTCTCACTCTAATCATTGCTTTTCCCATATCTCTACCTCCATTAGTAATATAATCACATCCATTATAACATAAGTATTCATCCTAGACCACTAAATAATAAGTTCCCTTTTCGGTGCCAGGCACCAAAAAAGGAACTTATTTGTAATATGATTGTAATATTTCTATTGTAATCCCTTTAGGATTGTATCAATTAATTCCTTGAATTCAACATTGTTATGGTTTTTTTCTGGATAGCAAATCTTTTGGGCGTAGAATTGACCTATGGAACCTATGATAACTATAGCTGCTAATTGGGGATTTAGATTATCCCTTAGTTCCTCCTTATGGATAGCTTCTTCAACTGATTTTTGAATCCTATAAAATATTTTATCCATTTCAGCAGCTATTTCCCCCATTAATTCCTTAGGTAATACTTCCTGTTCTGTCATTATTATTTGCGTAATATCTATATATCTATTTAGATATTCTTCGTGAAAGATGTATAGATTGTATAGCTTTTCCTCTAAACTACCTTCTATATTTAAGGAGCTATCCAGCCCCTTTTCATATTCCTCTATTCTATATTTTATCATTTCATAGAACAAAGATTGCTTGCTGTCAAAATATCCATATATGGTACCTTTGCCTATTTCTGCTTTCTTGGCGATGTCTTCCATTTTAGCTCCATAGAACCCATATTTAGAAAATATATCTGTTGCTGCATTTAGTATATTCTCTCTTTTATCTTCCATTATTATCTTCACCTATCCTTTTATCTCCATAGGACCTACATCAGATTTATCCTTGTTGAGTAAATGATACATTACTGGTACTACAAATAGAGTAAGTATTGTAGCATAGGTTAATCCTCCAATAGATACTATGGCAAGAGGCTGTACCATTTCTGCCCCTGTCCCAATACCTGCAGATAGAGTAGATAACCCAAATATAGTAGTTATAGCTGTCATCAATATAGGTCTCATACGAGTCTTTCCTGCCAATACCAATGCTTCTGTCTTATCAAAACCCTTTTCTCTTAATTGATTGGTGTAATCAACAAATACTATACCGTTGTTTACCACTATACCACTTAATACAAGGAATCCTAGCATTGCTATTAAACTTATCTCATTACCTGTAATAACCAAAGCCAATAACCCACCTGTAAATGCAAGGGGTATTGTAAATAGTATTATAAAAGGTGATAATAGGGATTGGAATTGTGCTACCATAATTAAGTAAATCAAAACAATAGCCAATAGTAGCATTTTAGCTAAATCCATTAAGGATTCATCTATTATTTCCCTTTCTCCTGCCAATTCAATTTTATATCCATCTGGCGCTTTATAATCATTTAGTTTCTTTTCAAACTCACGACTTACAAGGCCTATATTATAATCTACATCTAAATCAGCCTTTACAGATATAAATCGTTCTTGGGAATCCCTTCTTATAGATGACAGACCTTGGGCTTCTGAAATTGCACTAATATCACCTATAGCAACTTCTATTTCTTCTCCATTCTTTTTGGTATTTATGGTTAAATCTTCTAATTCATCCTTTGTAATGCTTTCATGTCTTTTATCTAATACAATTACTGGATAGTCTTTGTTTTCAATGGATAATATGGTAGAGGTTTTATCTTTTCCAATCATTGAATTAATATGTGAGAAGACCTGGGCTACAGTTAATCCCTTCTCCATTGCCTTTTCTTTATCAACTGCAATTCTAATTTCAGTTAAATTTTCCTCTATACCATCATCTATCTGGGTTATCCCCTCTGTTTCTTCTAGTAATTTCACCATATCCGAGGCTATATCATGTAATGTATCTATCTCTTTCCCTTTTATTACTACCTCTATTCCAGAACCCACTATGGCAGATATATCCATGGTATTTGCGCTTACATTAATGGTACAATCAAGATCCTCCGTTAATTCAATTATCTCTCTCTTGATTTCATCATTGCTTATATTTTTCTCTTCATCAAGTAATAAATACAAGGACATGGAACCCCTATCAGTTCCACCACCTAATCTACTCATAGCATCACTATGAAAAGCACCTATAGTTTCAATCTCTTCTATTTCAAGTAGTCGATTGATTACAGTATCGGTCATTTCCCTTGTATCTTTAAATGTGGCATCATCAGGCATTTCTATAGACATGGACATTTGAGGGGCATCCATTTCAGGTATGAAGGATGTTCCTCTAGATAATCCACCAAATATACTTACTACAAACAATACTGTAACTAAAATCATAACAAGACCTCTATGGTTTAAAGAGCTTCTCAATAGTTTTTCATATCCATTAATAAATTTTTCATAAGTAGGCTTATCTTTGCCTGTAGTGTTTTTCAACATTCCAGAGGCCATAGTAGGTACTAAAGTAAGAGCTACTATAAGACTTGCAAACAGTGAATAAGCAATTGTTAGACCCATATCTGCAAACAACTGTCGTGAAAGTCCTTTAACAAATATTATAGGCAAAAACACACAAGCAGTAGTTAGGGTAGAAGCAATAATTGCACCTGAAATTTCTTTAGCCCCTTCAACAGCTGCCTCCTTTGCAGTCTTTCCTTCATGTCTTAAACGATAAATATTTTCAATGGCAACTATAGAATTATCTACTAGCATACCTACTCCAAGGGCTAATCCTGCTAAAGAGATAATATTTATAGTAACTCCTGTAAAGTACATCATAGCAATAGCAAAAATTATACTTATGGGTATAGATACTGCTATTATAAATGTAGGTTTCATATCCCTTAGGAATAATATAAGGACTAATATAGCTAATAATCCCCCATAGACTATATTCTTTAATACAGAATCTACCACTATATCAATATACATACCTTGGTCCATTAAATCAGTAAAACTTAATCCTTCATACTCTAAAGATAATTCCCTAGATTTTTCCCTAATGTCCTTGGAAATATCTGAAGTTAAAAAAGTACTTTGTTTTTGAAAGACTAACATTACAGCATCATTACCGTTTACCTTTGAATATATATCTTTAGAATTATCTTTCTTGGATATATCTGCAACATCCTTTAAATAAATCTTCCCAATTACATCCTCTCCAGTATCAAATAGCAATAAATTTTCCATAACGTTTACATCTTTTATTTTATCTCCTACTTTTACAAGATATTTTATACCTTCTTCACTAGATACATAGCCAGCTGGCATAGAAAAATTCTGTGCTGCTAATATACCTGAAATCATATCTGGAGTAATAACACCATCTAAAGAAGCTTTTTTGAAAGCCTCTTCCTTAGCTTTATCAAATTCTTCTATCTTTTCATTTAATGTTTCTTCTCCTCTTTCCAATTGAGCCTTTGCCTTATCCATTTCCATAGTCAATTGTAATCTACCAGTCTTTAACTCTTGTTCTTGGATAGCAATTTCAGATTTTTTAGATTTAATTAGATTTTCCTCTTTTTCCACTTCTGCCATCTTGTTGGATACTGTTTCTAAGCCTTTGTCTGCCTCAGCTCTTTTTTCTGATAGTAATTCTAAAGTCTGTTTTATACCTTCTAACTTAACCTTACCTTCTTTTCCTAAATTCCCTCCTAAAGCTAATAATGCTTCTTCTGCAGCCTTTAACTCTTCTTCTTTTTCATCAATTTCCTTTAATCCTTTTAGTAATTCATCCTCAGCTCTAATCAACTCGGATTTACCAGCTAATATCTTGGATTCTGCTAAAGAAATCTGCTCTTTTGCTGTAGTTATGGCCTTTTCACCTTCAACTAAACTTCTACTGTGTTTTTCTTCTTCAGAGGTTAATTTTGATTTTCCATCTTCAATTTCCTTTTTAGCTTTTATCAACTGATCTTCTGCTTCTGAGAGTTCAGAATCTACAATATTTAATATTTTTTTATTTAAATCCTCTATCTTTTCAGCATCTATGAGGATTTCAATTTTCTCTTCTAGTAATCCTATTCCCGTTACCGAGGCAACTCCATTGACACTCTCTAACTCAGGAATTATTTTTTCTCTTACCATTTCTGAAATTTCAACTATATCCATATCTTCCACATCTACTGCAGAAATCATAACGGGCAACATATCTGGATTTAATCTCATTAACATAGGGGAGCTTATTGAATAATCATCCCAAGCTGGCTTAATTAAATCAAGCATGCCGTTGATTTCTATGGTTGCCGAATCCATATTGGTATCGTTATTGAATTCCAATATGACAATGGATGAATTTTCTCTGGATATGGAACTTACGTTTTTTATATTATTCACTGTAGCAGTAGCCTGTTCAATAGGCTTTGTTACTATCATCTCTATTTCTTCTGGACTTGCCCCTGGATAATTTGTCATTATTACAACATAAGGTAGGTCTATACTAGGAAGCAAATCTGTATTTAGATTAATAAAGGATATGGCCCCCAAAATCAATACTACAATTACTGCTACAACTACTGTATATGGTCTTTTTACACTAAATTTGGATAGCATTCTATTCCCTCTTTTCTATTATATTATTTAGTTGACTGACTGGTCGGTCAGGCCTGCTATGGTAATTATAAAACACATCCCTAATATTGTCAATTACAACTTTTTAGTACTAGCTGATAATCTTAACAATATTGTAACTAATTAATATGCATATTATGATAATATAATAGTATTAGACAGAATGGGGGGTGAATACATTATTGAATGATTTAATTGTTCTAAAAAACTTGAGTAAAGTTTATAAGATGGGAGACGAAAAAATCCATGCCTTAAGGGATATAAACTTAACTATAAAAAGGGAAGAATTTGTTTGTCTATTAGGAACTTCTGGTTCTGGCAAGAGTACTTTACTCAATATGATGGCGGGTTTAGAAAAACCTACCAAAGGTGAAATAATTATTAGTAAACATCATATCGAAAAGATGAATGAAAAACAATTAGCTAAATTTAGGCAGCTTAATATAGGGTTTGTATTTCAATCCTATAATTTAATCCCTACCCTATCAGCTTTGGAAAATGTTAGCCTAGGCCTTACCTTTAGAGGAATACCCAGAAAAACTAGAAATAAAATGGCAAAGGAGATGTTGGAAGCAGTAGGAATAGGAGATAGGCTTAATCATAAACCATCAGAGATGAGTGGTGGTCAACAACAAAGGGTAAGTATTGCTAGAGCTTTTGTAGGCAAACCTAAAATAGTATTTGCCGATGAACCTACAGGAAATCTAGACACTAAAACCACTTTGGAAGTAATGGATTTGATAACCGATATGGCAAAAGAAAATAAACAAACTCTGATTATTGTAACACATGATGTTGAAATATCGCCATATGGTCATAGAGTAATCTACCTAAGAGATGGTAGCATCGAAAAAATAGTAGAAAATCATAAAAAGGAGGCGCAAAATTAATGCGAAAATTGATTAGTATATTTTTAGTATTATTGTTGATATTGTTACAACTACCCACTGTGGGAATGGCTGATGAAGATGACTTTGACAAATCTAAATTGATGCCTGTATTTAGCATAGAAAATCGTGATATCCCCAGTGGAGATGCAGATAAGACCATGACCTTGTCCTTTAACCTAAAAAACACAGGCTATCAGGCAAAAAATGTAGTCATAACACCTATATTTGAAGGTGGTAGCCCTTTTTCAGTAAGTGAATTAACCAATTCCCAAAGCATAGCTCAAATCAATAGCAATTCTACAGTAAATGTTAAGATAAAATTGGCTATTTCAGCCGATGCTGTAGCAGGGAACTATCCAGTTAAAATTAATATTAAATATAAAAATGCTTATGATTATGATGGGGAGTTTAACGAAACCGTCTATGTACGAGTTACCAGTAGAAGTACTCCACCAAGACTTATTATTAATAAGGTATCAACTAACCCTGATGAAATAGGTCCAGGTGGAGAAGCAAAGGTCAGTATAATCTTTGAAAACAAAGGGACAATTGATGCTAGGGATTTATCTGTTACATTGGAAGGTCTAAAAAGCGATGGAGGATTTTATGTACAAACTGGATCTAATGTATCCTATATTAATAGAGTACCTGGCAAATCCGTATCAGCTGCCAATTTCAATTTAAAAGCTGCTAATAATATTAGACTGGGTAGCCATGAATTAGCTGTTAAATTTTCTTACAAGGACAGCCAGAGAAATACTATAGAAGATACACAAAATATTTATTTAACCATTGGTGGTAAAAGTAGCAATAGTTCAAATATTGTAATAGAAAATATGGATTATCCCACAACTGGAATTAAACCTAATGGAGACTTTACATTGAAATTCGATTTATTAAATTCTGGTGAAATGGATGCTTCTAATATACTAGTTAAACTAGAGAGTACAGATCCAGCCTTGGTACCAAAGACTACCAATATTAAGAAGATAAACTCAATTAAAGCTGGTGAATCTGAAAGTTTATCTTTTATCTTTACTCCCACTGAAGAAGCACAAACTAGGAATTATCCCATAAATATTACCGTTGAATACGAAGATGAGTTGAATCAAGGAAGTGAAGATAAATATGTTTTAACTCAGTATGTAGGTGCCTATGTAAACAAAGCTGGTGAAGGAGATGGCAAAGGGAAACCAAAATTAATAATAGATAGATATAGTTTTGAACCTTCCATTGTAAAAGCTGGAGAAAACTATACTATGAATCTATCCTTTTACAACACCAATAGCCAGAAAACTGTTAGAAACATTAAAATATTTTTAACTGCAGATGAAAAAACAGACCCTACTGGTGCTAGTGCTGGCGGAAATGTATTCACTCCTGTAGGTAGCAGTAATACTTTCTACATAGATAACATCCCACCAAAGGGAAGGGTAGAAAAAAACATTACCATGTTTACAGTTCCAGATGCCCAAGCCAAAACCTACACCGTAACTGCTAATTTTGAATATGAAGATAATGAAGGAGAAGAGTTTACTGCTATAGAATTAATAGGCGTCCCGGTAGTACAACAATCTAAATTGGAAGTTGGAGAATTAAGTCTTCCACCAGAAGCCTTTGCAGGAGAACCTACCCCAGTATTTGTGGAATTCTATAATACAGGAAAAGTTACCCTTTACAATATGATGGTAAAACTAGAAGGAGATTTCCAAACGGAAAATGGTAGTTATTATGTAGGAAATTTTGAAACTGGTAGATCTGAATACTTCGAAGGCATGATAATACCTACGGAAACTGGAGAATTAACTGGAGCTTTAGTATTTACCTATGAAGATTCTTCTGGTGAAAATGTGGAAATTAGAAAAGATTTTACTCTAAATATAATGGAACCAATGCCTATGGATGAATTCCCCGAAGACATGCCACCTATGGAAGAACCAAGAGGGGTTAAGAAAATATTTAAGAGTAAAGGATTCTGGATAACTATTATTTTATTAGCTGTAGCCATTGGTGGATTTATATTCTACAAAAAAAGGAAAAAGAAAGGTATGGCTTTAGATGAATAGTATAGATCTAATCCGAATGGGACTTAAAAATTTATGGAGAAGAAAATTAAGGACATTTTTAACCGTACTTGGCGTTATAATAGGTACCAGCTCTATAGTAGTAATGTTATCCCTAGGGTTTGGAATGCAGGAGGCTTTTAAAGGTCAATTATCTAGAATGGGAAGTTTGAATACCATAAACGTTCATAAAAGTTATGGAGGTTATGATGGAATGCCTTCTGATAGAAACAATAGAGAAGCTAAATTAGATGATAAAGCTATAATCAGCTTTAAAAACATACCCCATGTAACCGCTGTAACACCTATAATAGAAACCTGGGGAATGATTAAAAGTGGAAGGTATACTGCCCATACTTCCATCAAAGGTATAGACCCCTTAGCTATGGAATATTTTGATTTTAAAATTGCAGAAGGTCGTTTATTACAGGCTGGGGATAACCTTAATATAGTTTTTGGTGGTGGTATGAAATATAATTTTTACGATGAAAAAGCCATGCGTAGAGGCAGATATGAAGAACCTGATGTAGACCTTATGAATGATAGAATGGTCTTGACTTTTGATATGGATACAGGTATGGGACCTACCATGCCTGGAGAACATGTTCAACGTCCTAAATATAAGGATTATAATATTAAAGCAGTAGGTGTTCTTGAAGAAGGAAATTGGGAAACGGATTGGGGTATATATGCTCCCATTGATGTAGTCCAAAAAATGATTCAAGAAAAGGAAAAAGCAGAAGGAAATAGTCAAGGACAAAATAAGCGTAACCAACAGGAATATGAAAGAATTATGATAAGAGTAGATGATATAAAAAATGTTGAAGCTGTACAACAAAAGATAAAAGATGATGGATTTGAAGCTTATAGTTTAAATGATATGTTAGATGAGATGAATAGGATGACAGGAATAATCCAAGCGGTACTAGGTGGAATAGGTGCCATATCCTTACTTGTTGCAGCCATAGGTATTACCAACACCATGGTCATGTCCATATATGAAAGGACTAAAGAAATTGGTGTAATGAAGGTAATAGGTGCTTCTTTAAAGGATATTAAGAAACTTTTCTTGTTTGAATCAGCCATGATAGGTTTACTGGGAGGTATAGTTGGGATAATATTTAGCCATATTTTATCATTCTTAGTGAATAAGTTTAGCCCTGCCTTCGGTGACTTTATGGGAATAGGTGGAGAAACCAAAATAAGTATTATACCTATATGGCTAATATTTGCAGCCATGGGCTTTTCCGCTTTAATAGGTATAATATCTGGATATTATCCTGCAAGAAGAGCTATGAACCTATCAGCCCTTGATGCTATAAGGACGGAATAAAGATAATAAAAGCGATAAAAATAAGACAGGAGAACCGTCCCCCTGTCTTATTTTTCTATTTCAATATTTACTATTTCATCGCTTTCCAGTTTCAGTTTAGCAAAATAATCTAATCTTAAATCATATATACCCTTTATTTCCTTATCTATTTTTATCAAAGCCTCTTGAGAAATATAGTAATCTACTAATTCTCCACTACTATTTAGTATAGTAAGTTTTGGCTCTTTTGAAATTAAAATTTCTTGAATATATCCTTCATCTTCCCCAGGAACGGATTTAGCCTCGATAGTATCTACTTCACCTTCTGATAGGGATAAAACTACCTCATCTCCCCTTCTTAGTTCCTTTATTGAAACTCCATTAAAATTCCTATTGACCAATAGATTTTCTTTTAAAAGATACTCATAAGTAGTTTTGTCTTCCCTTTCCACTAATATAATATATTCTTCATCAAAGATTCTATCTTTAATAACTCCTGCGACCTTTCCATCTTTACTTTCACCAGCTATGGATAGAGCTAAATTATCGAAAGCTTCAACTTTCGCCCTATCCCCTTCTCTTAAACTATAAAAATAAGATTCCTTACCATTTATAAATACTTCCGTTTCCTTTGATATATGGAAGGTCTTTGTGTCACCATCATCTAAATCTACCACCATAGAAGAAATGGTGCCTAAATATATTTTACTTATAGTTCCAGTAAATATCTCTTTACTGCTATCCACCGTTAAAGATTTCAGTATATTACCCTCAGAAACTACTGCTTTTATATTCATTCCCTGTTGTAAATCTTGGAATGTAGCATCATTACCGTCTATGGTTATGGAAGCTTCCTTATCAAAGGTATAGGAATCTACTCTTTGTCCACTATTGATAAAAATAAACTTATCTATTTTCCCAACAATAATTCCTACTAATTGGTCTTTGTCTTCTACAATGGGTTTCTCTATTGGTGTTTCTATTGGCTCCTCTACAGGTGTTTCTGGAATATCAACTGGATTTCTATCTATTTTACTATGGGATAGACACAACATCTTGGCCAATACGGATCTAATAATAGGTTGTCCTGGATTAAATTTCCCTTCTCCATCTCCTTTAGCATCTAAAATGCCATTATCTATTAAAAATTTTATATAGGGTCTTGCTCCTTCAGGAATATTATCTGTATCTTTGTAGAAAAATACAAATACTTCTCCTTCTTCCTCTACTATTCCCAATGCTTTAGCAATATAAATAGATAACTCTACCTTAGTGGCAGTTCTAATCTTCCCTTTTACAAATAAATTGTTTTCAACAAATTTTTCCGTTACCAACCCTTTGGACAAGGCTATAGCAAGTCCATCTTTTCTTATTTCAGAAAGTTCATATCTATTAAGTAGATTATAATATCTTTCTCTCATCCTCTGTACTTCTTCTTTAGGTATGTTAAAAAGCCTAGTCACATATACCAAAGCATCCGCAGTATTGACTACCTCATTAGGTCTAAAAGTAGCATCATCATATCCGTCCATCAATCCTAAGTCAACAACTTTTTCTACATAATCATAAGCCCAATGATTGGTATCTATATCTGTAAACATTCCCTCCCCATAAACTCCAATACCATTTAAGAAAAGCAAAAATATAATAAGTAAAATGGTTGTTTTCCGGTAGCTTTTGTTTGTAAACAAAATACCTCCCCCTTTTTCAATAAAAAACTATACATTATATATTCTACATGTATTTTAAAATTCCTCTATTTATTAGTTTTGTTTTCCTTTGAAGCTCTAATAAAGTTTTCAAATAGAGGATGAGGTTTTGTAGGTCTAGATTTAAATTCAGGATGGAATTGAACTCCCATGAACCAAGGATGGTCCTTTAGTTCAACTATTTCTACCAATCTTTCATCAGGAGAAAGACCACTTATCATTAGCCCTTTTTCTATTAATTTTTCCTTAAATAGATTATTAAACTCATATTTATGTCTATGTCTTTCATATATTATTTCTTCCCCATAGATATCCATAGCTTTAGATTCTTTAACGAGTTTACATGGATATAATCCTAATCTCATAGCTCCATTGGTTAATTCTATATCCTTTTGTTCTGGCATTAAATCTATTACTGGATAGGCAGTATTAGGATTGATTTCAGTAGAATGAGCTTCTTTCAATCCAACTACATTTCTTGCAAATTCCACTACAGCTAATTGCATACCTAAACATATTCCTAAAAATGGTATTTTGTTTTCTCTTGCATATTTAACTGCAGCAATCTTTCCATCTATTCCCCTATCTCCAAATCCACCGGGAACTAAAATACCATCTATTCCTGCAAATATCTCCTTAACATTTCCCTCTTCTACATCTTCAGCATGAATCCATTTTATTTCTACCTCTACATCATTAAATATGCCTCCATGCCTTAAGGATTCTGCTACTGAAAGATAAGCATCCTTCAACTCTATATACTTGCCTACAAGGGCAATAGTAACTTTATCCTTTAAAGATTTGATTCTTTTTACAATATCATTCCATTCAGTTAAATCCAGTTCATCGCATTCTAGATTAAGATGGTTTATTACCAATTGAGGTAATCCTTCCTTTTCTAACATCAGTGGAATTTCATATATGGTTTCTGCATCTATATTTTCTATTACTTCTGATGGGTCTAAATCGCAAAACAAAGCTATTTTATCCTTTAAATCCTGAGATAAAGGCAATTCCGTCCTACAGATAAGTACATCTGGTTGTATACCTATACTTCTTAACTCCTTTACACTATGTTGAGTAGGTTTGGTCTTTAACTCCCCAGCCATGGATAGGTATGGGACTAAAGTTACGTGGATATACATTACATTCTCCTTGCCTACATCATTCTTAATCTGTCTAATAGCCTCTAAAAAAGGAAGAGACTCAATATCTCCTACTGTACCACCTACTTCAGTTATTACCACATCTACTTCCCTATTTTTAGAAACCCTTTTTATCCTATCCTTTATTTCATTGGTTATATGAGGAATAACCTGGACTGTTCTCCCATCATATTCCCCTTTTCTTTCCTTGTTCAAAACAGACCAATATATTTTTCCTGTGGTTACATTGCTGTATTTATTTAAATTAATATCGATAAACCTTTCATAATGACCTAAATCCAAATCCGTTTCTGCCCCATCGTCGGTCACAAAAACTTCCCCATGCTGATAAGGACTCATAGTCCCTGGATCCACATTTATATATGGGTCAAATTTTTGAATGGTCACTTTTAACCCTCTGCTCTTTAGTAGTTGACCTAAACTGGCTGCAGTAATTCCTTTACCTAAAGATGATACAACTCCTCCTGTAACGAATATATACTTTGTCGGCATTTTCCGAACCCTCCTTATAAACTTATAACTATAGTATTTTATCCTATTATGATATTTATGTCAATTAGACATTATCCCCAGATAGTGTCAATTAATTGTTGGGAAATAATTAAAATTATTTTTCTCAATTCCCCAGTTTTACAGCAAATAATTAAACAGAAAACACTATGACCTTGTAATTGTAATATTTACAAGGAATATTTTTTGTCAAATTTAAATCTTTTTAGG